>JAJQDO010000102.1 GCA_021202175.1 Clostridiales bacterium
CCTTTTATGAATTCTATCTTAATTGTTAAAAGAAAAGAGACTCTTGATTTTATTTCCCCATGTATCCTTGCTGATCTGGCTGTCGTTCCGATTCATTCTGCTGCAATCCTTATCCCAGCTTGCTCTCAGGTCTGCGAAGGCACTGTTGTTCATAGCTACAAAAAGATCTTCTGTATTCAGGTTTCTGTTCAATGTTAATGTCGTCATATCGATTCCCTCCATATTCTGTAAGATAAACATGTAATTTATTTGAATGTTTTTTCTTTGTTCTTGGTTCCATTATATTACAAAATTGAAGGATGTAAATGGCTAAACAGCCTAATTTTCACAGGATAATTTGTGTTTACAGCACATATGAATAAAGAAATTAAGGCAGTCACGACACTGGAACTCTACCAGCAAAGTGACTGCCTTAATTCTTAATGATGACAAGTTTTCAATTCTTTAAGAGGATTTTTTGATCACAGCGACAGTATATCTCTTTTTGGAAAAAGATGCTTGCCAAATTCTATCGAAGGATAGCCAAATCTTGCGAACCGTTACAAATTATATTTTGCTGCACGATTCTCCTGATTTCGCTGGGAAAAGGATGTTTTCATCTGGCAGCAAAATTGATTTTTTTGATAACATTCTTTAAGCTTGACAAAAGAGCTAACCAATGCTAGCATACCTATAAGTATAGTAGGTTAATAAACTCGATTCATTTCGATAAATCATGTTCGATATGTCAAAAATTCAAAGGATGTAACAGAAAAGAAAGGAAAAGAAAGAAATTGAAGTTATACCTACTTGACAAATAGGTTTAATAGATATATAGTAAGAAAAGAGATTGATAATTTAGAACTTTAGAGGCCAAAGGAGAGGAATATTTTTGTCGCGTAAGGCATAATATGCTGTCTGAATATTTTATAATATGTGGTGATAATTCCCACAATATTATAGATTATTCCCTGTACTCTCATCAAAATATATAGTAAAATACAGAAAGGAAGGATAAAACATGGCAAATATTTACGAAAGGATGTTGTGTCATATATGAAACTTTCCAAAAAAACAAGATACGGATTGCGAGCGTTGATTGATCTTTCAGCAGATTCTGATTCCCATGTATCTTTGACCAGTATCGCGGAGAGAAACGGGATTTCTCAGCAATATCTGGAACAGATCTTTTCCAGTTTGAAAAAAGCAGGCATTATAAAAAGTATAAAGGGTAATCAGGGTGGTTATTTCTTGAGTGCGGAACCGAAGGACATTTCGGCCGCTTCTATCGTTCGCGCGCTGGAAGGAGACTTTATTCTGGAAGCAGAACAGACGCCGGCTGACAGTAAGGTTCACGGCATTACAGAGGCCATCCAGAGCTGTATTATCGACAAAGTCAACGAACAACTGAATGGTTTGCTGGAAAGCACATCTCTGGAAGACCTGAAAAAAGAATTTCTGGCAAATCGAGATTATAATGAAAGTATGTACTATATTTAATGTGGATGTGAATGACTGTATGGTCATAGAAGCTTATACAGAGTGGTTTGGCAATATATATGGCTGTCTTTTCTATAACCGTGTGTGCGTGAGTATAGATAGCGCATTATAACATTAAGAAAGTGCATAAGGGTGCTGAAATATGGGATTTCGTCTGGGAAAAAATGAGATTAGGGAGTATGTATATAGAGGGGAGTTTGGACTGGAGAAGGAAAGTCTCCGGGTGAATGAAGCGGGACACCTCGCTCATACCCTGCATCCTTTTCCGGAGGATCAGAGAATCAGTAAAGATTTTTGTGAAAATCAGACAGAACTGATCACTGGAGTGCACACCGGTATTCGTGGTGTGTGGGAAGAACTAAACGAGCTTCAAAGATATACGATGAAAAAGCTGACGGAGCTTGACAGTGGAAGAGAATATCTGTGGCCATTTTCCAATCCTCCCTATGTAAGAGGAGAAAATGACATACCGGTAGCGGTTTTTTCAGGAGACCAGAAAGAAAAGGAGGTCTACCGGAATTATCTCGCCGGGAAATACGGAAAGAAAAAGATGCTTTTTTCCGGGATTCATTTTAATTTTTCATTTCTGAAGGAGATGCTCCTTGCTGATTATAAGCTGACGGATATTCGATCCTATACAGAGTATAAAAATGGGATTTATCTGGAATTAGCAGAAAAGCTGTTGAAAAGAAGCTGGCTGATCGTTTACCTTACTGCGGCCAGTCCGATGATGGACGGCTCCTTTTACGAAAATGGGCAAGAGGGAGTTGATGTTTTTACATCCTATGCTTCCCCGCGGTGCAGTGAGGACGGTTACTGGAATCCGTTTATTCCGATTTTTGACTGTTCGAGCCTTGACGCCTATATTTACAGCATTCAGAAATATGTAGACAACGGGCAGCTTCGTGCGCCGGCGGAACTCTATTATCCGATTCGGCTGAAACCCCACGGGGATAATTCCCTCGCCAATCTTGGACGGAATGGTGTGAATCATATTGAACTGCGGATGCTGGATTTAAATCCGCTGTCTCCGGCAGGGATTGATAAACGAGACTTGAAGTTCATTTATTTCCTGATTTTATATCTCATGTTGAAGCCGAAGGAAAGTTTTGAGATTTTTGATCAGGTATCTGCCCTTCGAAATATTAAGAGTGCCGCGCTTTATGAGGATAGTGATATCCACATCAACCTGGGGTGGAGCCGGAGTGAGCCGGTGAAAAGAGCGGCTACAGAGATACTGGATGACATGGAATCCCGTCTGTTTGATTATATCCCCGCCCGGGAGCTGGCGGAGAACATCGGTTTTCAGCGCAGAAAAGTAAACGACCCTTCTTTCCGATACGCTGTCAGGATTCGAGAGGTGTTTCAGACGGATTATGTGAAAAAAGGTCTGGAACTTGCCAGACGATATGCCGACGAGATATAAGAAGAGAATATTTTTGGTCCGACAAGCGATATGCCGATAGTAGTACCCGATAATATAACTTTTAATAGCGTGTCTGTTGACATATATCTGTGAATAGGCAGAAATAACACGCAGGAGGAGAAATACCATGTGTGAATTATTTGGAGCATGTTCAAAATATCCTCTGAAATTGAACGAATATATAAAAGAGTTTTACTCGCACAGCAGCCAGCATCCCCATGGTTGTGGGCTGGCGCTTTTAAACGGTGCGGAGGCACTGATAGAAAAAGAACCGATTCAGGCGGACAAGAGCCATTATCTCCATGAACGGCTCACCGTGCCGATTGCTGATAAAGTGGTGTTGGGGCATATCCGCTATGCCACCATTGGGAATATAGAGTACCGTAATTGCCATCCTTATACCGGAAAAGATATCACCGGACGAAGGTGGACGCTGATTCATAATGGGACGATTTTTAAATATGACCCTCTTAACAAATATGTCAATAAGCAACAGGGGGATACTGACAGTGAACGTATCCTCCTGTATCTGCTCGATCAGATCAATCAGCAGACGGAGACCCATGGCATCCTGGATTCTGAGGTTCGTTTTCGGGTCCTGGATGCTATATTTTGTGATATGGCCGAGGGAAATAAGCTGAATTTTCTGATTTATGATGGAGAATGCCTGTATGTCCACACGAACTATGAAGGCTCCCTCCATTTCTGGCAAGAAGAGGGCAGGGTAATGATTTCCACATCGCCTTTGCGCGATGGCAGCTGGAAGCCATTTCCCATGACAACTCTCCTGGCATTTAAGGATGGGGAATTGTTGTATACCGGAACTAATCATCATCAGGTGTATAT
>JAJQDO010000316.1:0-8214 GCA_021202175.1 Clostridiales bacterium
TCTGGAAAAAAAAGGCATATATTGATGGAGTCCGTCGATAATCACGAAAGAATTATCTCCAAAGGGCTCCACCTCAAACATGATCATACAGCCAACCATCACCACCAGAGGGATAAAAAAGGAAAGCAGTAAAATATGTTTCTTTTTTAATTGCATTTTTCATTAACTCCTTCTATGTCATCACAAATTGCCATCATAAATTCCTTGAAATCAAGCAGGTCTACTCGATTACAGATTTTTTACTCTTTTTTTCAGAATCAGGACACACTGTAATATGCGCAACCTCTTTCCAATCATAAAAATAATCCCGCCATGGTGCATTTCTGTCACATTTTCGTCATGTCTTCTGTAACAGATCAGCGGCTCTTTCATCAGTCCTACCCCTCCGCTGCACTCCGCCGCGGTTCCGATCCAGTAATCATGCATATACATATTTTCAGGTATAGGAAGGATGAGCGGCAGCAATTCTTTCCGAAAAGCCATACAACAGCCAATATAGCTGTTTCTGATAAAGTTTTTCAAAAAGCCCGCGCGGCTTCCCCGCATCTCAAATAATGTCTTCTCTCCAGTCTCCTTCCCATTCTTATCCACAATCACTCCATTATGCAAAATAGCCATATAATCGGTCCGCTCAAAAGCCTGCATCACTTTCTGGACTTTTCCCGGTTTCCAGATATCATCCTGATCCGACAAGAAAATAATATCTCCGCTGCAATGAGAGATAGCATGCTCGAAATTCCGCACGACTCCCTGAGCCGGACCCTGAAGGAGCTGAATCCTTGCGTCTTTTTCCGCCCATCCAGTCAGCAGTGTTCCAGAACCGTCCTCCGCCTTGTCCACCGAAAGGACGACCTCGTCTTCTTCCTTCAACTGAGACAAGATGGATTCCAACTGTTCTTTGATGTAATGTCCTCCATTATAATAGGCTAACGCCACGGATATTTTCATTATGAATCCCCCATTTCGCTGTCTCCATTAGCAGCACAACTGTGCCCAAAATATATTTCCCCATTACTGATTAGAATGTCAAAAGCCATGCATTTCCCTTGCTAACTAATTTTCCGAATCTTTGACCACAATATCAGTGGGAAATGCATCACTTTTATACACAAAACCACGGATAACAAAATGTATTTTTCTTATTATTTTTGCATGAAACCACTTATAAAATAATCTCGTCTTCCTCTTTTTTCTTCTGAGCCGCAAGAATCCTTTTTTTCTCCTCCTCCGACACAGATTCATCTTGAAGTATGGTATCATAATTATTTGTACTTCTTGTTAAATTGTTTCCCAAAAATATTTTTTCCACCTGGGAATCCATCTTTCCTATCACAACACCCATCTTATCTCCTTTCTGACAGAACTCGCTCATATCTATAAACATAAATTTATTTCACATTTTTTTCAATTTTATGACAAAAAATGGACATATTTTTTTACTATACTGTAGATAGCAACAAAGAAATCCCTCTATTTCTTGTGGCTAAAGATTTTTTTCATATTTTGAAGCTCATATGTTCCACATATGGGCTTCCTCCTTTTTTCAGGCTTTTTTATAATTCCTGTCCGGCCAGATAGTTGATAAACTGCTGTGCCGTGCGCCCCGAGATACCGCCATGGGACAGTTCCCATTTATTGGCCTGGGAACAAAGTTCCGCATCAGACAAGGTAATCTGTGGATATTTCTTCGCCAGATTGCGCACGATCTCAAAGAATTCTTTCTGTGTCGGTTTAGAGAAGTTTATCGTGATACCGAAACGATACACCAGAGACAGCTTTTCCTGCATAGTATCCGAGCGATGCAGCTCATCATCCATATCCGATCGGTCATTCCACGTCTCTCTGATAAGATGTCGACGGTTAGAAGTAGCGTAAATCAGTACATTATCCGGCCTGGTCTCCATACCACCTTCGATGACAGCTTTCAAATATTTATATTCGATCTCGAATTCTTCAAAGGACAGGTCATCCATGTAAATGATAAAGCGATAGTTCCTGTTTTTTACGTGGCTGATAATCTGAGACAGATATTTAAACTGATGCTTATATATCTCAATCATCCGCAGGCCCTGGTCATAATATTCATTGAGGATAGCCTTAATGCTCGTTGATTTTCCGGTTCCGGCATCACCGAAGAGAAGGCAGTTATTCGCCGTTCTTCCGTGAACGAACGCCTCCGTGTTGTCAATCAATTTCTTTTTCTGAATCTCATACCCTGTCAGGTCATCAAGCACGACTTTATCCAGGTTATTGATAGGCACAAAATCAGGCACACCCTGATCGTCCGTGATGCGGAAAGCTTTGTTAAGACCAAACATGCCTACGCCATAATCTCTGTAAAAATTCACCACATCATCAAAAAACTCGTTCACGTTCTCCGCAAAAGCCAGTCGGCCAGACAGTTCCCGTACCTTCTCACTGACGTTTTTATTGTACATTCGCTCCTGCTTCACAACCGCCTTGTAATCAAGCAATGTGGAGAAACAATCAATGCCCAGTGTCTCCTCGATAGGGCGGAAATCATAATGGAAGAGATTCATAAATACCTGAAAATCATTTTTAGCGAAATGATTCACGGTTCCGTCATTCGCTCCAACCTTCTCACTGGTCATGCTGAAAGAATTCTCGTTGGTGATGAGGACGAAGGTCAGATAATTATGCCACAGATTCTTATCAAATCCATAGGTCGTCGCCAGATCAAGCAACTTCTTTATCTCCCGGTAAATATCCGTGATCATTTCCTCGCTGCGATAATGGCAGCTGTCAAATCTTTTAAATATGTCGGAAAGATTGCGCAAAATGCTGTCTTCCCCCAGATTTCTGTATAATATCAATTTGGAAACTTCACGATACATGATTACAATCCTCCTTTATTCCTTCCCTATTCTTCCACCTTATCATTTTTCAGCACATCATCCAGAATCCCATCGACATTCATTTCATGAAGCTGCGCGGAAAACTGCAGCTTCATCTGATCGATTTTATTCTGCGCGCTTTCCCGGTCGCCGTGAAAGGCAGTGTATCCTTCAAATTCCGCTGCAGCCGGAACGCCTTCTTCCCTCTTTCTCGCGCCGAGCAATTCCAGTCCGGGAAAGGAATATTTCGGTTTATCCTCGTCATGGACATTGCCGTTACGAAGATCCTCCAAGGTAATCAAACCCGGAAACGCATGTTTTGGACGGTAATCCGGCATATTGAAAACTTCAAAGCAGTCGAGAATATTTATCCTGGTCATATCATCGGGAATGCCTTCCTTCAGATAATTCGGAAAATGATCCTTGTAAAACTCATAAATGACCTGTTGCACCTCCGGGCGCTCTTTTAGCTCTACAGGGCGCTTCTCATCATTCACATATAAATAATAACGATCCAGATAAGGAAGAATCCGCTCCTCAGCAGTGATCGATGTCACCTCTGGCACCTTCGGATAGCTGACTTCTTTGCGGCGAAATGTCGATTTTCCCTTTTTGGTCTGCGTAATTCCGTCCATCTTATACTTATCCCTCTCAAAAAATAAGCTTTTCAATAATGTAAACTCAAACATTTTGACCCCTTTTCCAACATAAGTTCTTTTTATATTTCATTACGTACATTTTTATATTTCATGCAGTCATTCAGAAAATATCTATGATTTTCATCCAGAATAACATTATCTACCAGCTATCTGATATTTTTTTCTGAAGTCCATCCTGTTATCTACAAGAATACCATTTCTGTCCATTTCAATAAAAAATTATCAAAACGATATCTTTTCATCCTGATTCATCATTCACCGGATGTCAGCTGCTCCATCTGATCTAACAGCTCTCCAAAAAGCTTCAATGCCGACTCTACCGGTTCCCTGGTCGTCATATCGACGTCACAGAGTTTCAGCAGATCAATAGGATTCATGGAATTACCCCCACGAAGGAACTTTCGGTAACCTTCTTTCGCTTTCACATCCCCACTCAATATCTTGCGGCTGATAGCGATGGCCGCCGAATATCCCGTAGCATACTGATATACATAAAATGGCGTGTAAAAATGAGGAATCCTGGACCATTCCAGAGCAATCTCCGGGTCGATGACGATATCATCACCAAAGTACTGTTCGTTCAGCTTATAATAAATGTCATTCAGTACCTCAGCCGTCAATGGTTCACCCCGACCGGCCATCTCATGCGTGATCTTCTCAAATTCGGCAAACATGGTCTGCCGATATAACGTCCCCTTAAACTGCTCGAGGAAATAATTAATCAGATATGCCTTTTCCCGTTTATCCTCTGTATGAGCAAGCAGATATTCCATCAGCAAAGCCTCATTGCAGGTGGACGCGACCTCTGCCACAAAAATACGGTAGCCCGCATACAGATAAGGCTGATTCTGGTCTGAATAATAGGAATGCATGGAATGTCCCATCTCATGTGCCAGAGTGAAGACATTATTCAGATTATCCTGGTAATTCATGAGCACAAAGGGATGGGTTCCGTAAGCGCCCCAGGAATAGGCGCCGCTTCTCTTGCCTTCATTTTCATAGACATCGATCCAACCGCCGTCCATGCCTTCCGAAAGCGTGCGGATATAATCCTCTCCCAGCGGAGCCAGTCCCTTCTTCACAATCTCCTTCGCTTCCTCGAAAGGAATCTTCATCTCAAACTGATCCACCATCGGCGCATAAAGATCGTACATGTGGAGTTCATCCACTCCCAAAACCTTTTTACGCAGACGGACATACCGATGCATCAGCTCCATATTCTCGTGAACCGTATCAATGAGCTGCGTATAGACCGACACCGGAATCTCGCCACCATCTAATGCCATGGCCAACGACGAATCATATTTACGCATTTTCGCAAAAAATGCACTGTTTTTCAGGTTCGCGTTATAAAGGCCTGCCAGAGTGTTTTTATACTGTCCATACTGGGAATACATAGATGCAAACGCCTGTTTACGGATCTCCCGGTCTGGACTTTCCATGAGAAGAGTGTATCTCCCGTGAGATACCGGTATCTCCTCCCCTTCTTTCCCCCGGATGGACGGAAAACGAACGTCCGCATTATTAAACATGGAAAATATATTGGAAATGTCATCCGACATATCGCTGACGTCTGCCAGAATGGCCTCCATCTCCTTTGAAAGAACATGCTCCTGCTGCCGGAACAGTTCATAGAAAAATCTGCGATACTGTTCCATCTCGTCGTTCTCTTCCATCCAGAAATGTACCGTTTTCTCACCAATCTCCAGAAGTTCCGGCTCCTCATAAACAGTAGCGTTACTCAGTTTGAGCGACAACACCTGCGCCTTTCCACTCATTTTCTGATAAAATGCATTTCCCGTATCCTCATGATAGCGCTGGTTCGCATAGACATATACTGCTTCAAAACGCTTCATGACCTCCTGCTTTTTATCCATATATTCCAGGAAAACAGCAGATCCTTCCTTTAACCTGCCTTCATAGGCAGAAAGTTCTGCAATCTCCTGCTCCAACCGCTCATAATCCTGTTCCCAAAGGGCATCCGTCTCATATAAATCCTCGATATGCCACTGATACTTTTTATCACATTCCGCCCTCCTGGGGACGGCTTTTCCCTCTGCCATCAATAACCCGCCTTTCTGTCTGTTCCTGATCTGTCAAATCTTCCTGTCTCTTCGAGAAATTTCAAGTATTATCCATCTGCTACAGGTCACCGTCACGCATGAACCATAACATTATACTATATCTGTCCTGTTTTGATTATCTTAACATTAACAATAGAAAAAGGCAAACGCTGATTCCATCTTCGCCTGATTACCGCTTTCCCCTAGTGTAACACCTCAGTCATAATTTTAATTATAGTACTGCCTGTTTCACACTGCATTGATTTCTGGAACATAACCTGACTACATCTCGCAATATTTTGGATATGGAAAAAGCCGGGAACTTATTCAGCTCCCGGCTCACAGTGTAATGCGGATAACAAGACTTGAACTTGCATGAGCGATATATGCTCACTAGAACCTGAATCTAGCGCGTCTGCCAATTCCGCCATATCCGCTTACAAATATAAATGATACCATAAACTTTAAGGAAATGCAAGAACTTTTTTAATTTCAAAAAAGATTTTTTCCTGGCTGCTGTCTGTCGCCAAATAAGTCCTCTGCCATCAAGAGCACGGTTCCTTCTTCTTTTGCTCTTTTTTGTACCGGTGCGGTATATCCACTTTTACTGATGAACAGAAAATACTTTTTCATACTACCCGGGAATGCTCGGGCAGCAGTTACAAGATCCTCATACTCTTCCATCGGCATCGGATGGTTTGTAAACTTACACTCACAGAAGATTCCTTCTGATTTCTTTTTATTTAACGCCAACAGATCAACATCATCCTGTGCTTTGATAGCCGGATTGTTCCCCCACCATTTTCCAATATAAAATGGAACAAAAGGCAGGTTTCGAAGTTTTGCCTGCCGGAGAAGAAATTGCTTACAAATATCTTCAAAGGCTAATCCCATGAAGTCGGATATTCCTTCCATAATCTCCGCCGCCGCATCGGAAGCTCCTAACAAATCATAATAGCTTTTATTGGCAAAAATATAATGATACCAAAAGCGATAAAAATTATCCGTCAAAGTATATATTGTTTTTCTGCTATACTGCGGCTCACCACAGGGAACCCTCTTTTCTGTCAGCCGAAGCGTCTGCAATGTTGTGAGGTATTTGCTACATTTATTCTTATCTTCATGAGTGCAGTCCGCAATCTCTGTCACTTTGTTATAACCTCTGGCAATCGCCTCCAGGATACTATTATAAACATTTGGTTCCCGCAATTCCATACGGAGAAACATCATCGGTTCATCATTTAAGAATGCTCCGTTCTCAAGAATAGCGGCCTTAATATTATCTTCTATGGAACGTCCGGAGGAAAAGCAGTTGAGATAACGCGGGATCCCACCGAGGATACCATAAGCAATCAGCTTTTCCTGAACCGAATACTCAGGAAAAAATGCAGCGCTGTCGAGATAATCAAAAGGCAGAACTTCCATAGATGATGTTGCACGACCGTATAATGGACTTTCATATCCCATAATGTCGTTAATCATAAAACTGACACTGGACCCACATAAAATAAGAAATAGATCGAGATTCTTCCAATGATGGTCAATTTGATGCTGCAGCATACTTTTTATTGATGGATTCGGCCCAGCCATAAAAGGGAATTCGTCAATAATCAAAATCGTTTTCTCTTCTGATGACTTTGTTGTAATATAAGAAAAAGCATTTTCCCACGATGGAAACGGAGCAATAAACTGTCCGTCAAAATGTCGCTGTATTTCCCTGGAAAAATCCTGCAAATTCAGGCTATCATTTTTTTCCTGCGCAGAATAAAAAATAACATCGTGTTTATGAGAGAATTCCTGAAGGATTGTGGTTTTTCCCACACGCCTTCTGCCATACATGACTAAAAACTCAAAATGTTCACTGGCAGCTAACTGTTCAATTTGCATCAATTCCTGCTGTCTTCCAATCATTTTTGACATTCCTCCCATTTTACGTGATGCTGCGAAATTCGATATTTTTCAATATGTTGAAACACAATAATATAAATTCACTTAACTTGACGCAAATAATAATTACTTACTGTTAATTTGTATACTTACGAGTAGTATACTCTTGATTCACAAATTTTACAAGGATAGATTTGGGAAGAATACATTATTCTATTTACCGATTCCACATTTCCTCCAGTTTTTTTAAGGATTCCATCTGCCGGATATAAAGGTCCTGGGCGAGATCCAGGCTAATCTGAATAAAGCGTACTTTATCACCAGGCGCTGCCTGCGCCAGAAGAGGAAGATCGACCGATGCCACCGAACCTATCTTCGCATAGCCACCCACCGTCTGACGGTCTGCAAGCATGATAATGGGTTTGCCATTCGTCGGTACCTGTATCGACCCAAAGGCAATGCCGTCACTGATGATATTTCCATCTCCATTATGTTCGATAGGATCACATTCTAACCGACATCCCATACGGTCAAACTCGTTCGTGATTGTTTTGCTAAACCAGAAAAACTGCCGGATTCCTTTTTCGGTAAAACAGTCCTCCTGTGGCCCCAAAACGACTCGCAGCACAATTTCTTTTTTCGGAAAAATCTCCGGTGAAAGATGTCTTTCATCCATATGTGGCAGGTCTGTCTTTGGAAGCAGAACACCAATCTCCTCTCCTTTTTGCAGGTTCAGTCCCTCATAACCGC
>JAJQDO010000316.1:8224-18257 GCA_021202175.1 Clostridiales bacterium
TAGCAGTTGCCGTCCCTCATATAAACCAATCTTATAACGCATTGCGGTCGATTTACTTCCCATGACCTCAGAAATATCCAGTCCGCCGGCAAAGGCTACATACGCTCTGCTGCCACCTCTCATCCCGCCAAAAGAAAGCACATCTCCGTTCTCCACCTTCAAGGCCTGATACATCGGCGCATCTTCGCCATTGATTTCAGCCATAAGATCTCCGCCCGTTATAGCAATAATATTGCTTTCCGTAAACCGAATCTGCAGACCCATATAGGTCGTTTCCAGCATCCCCTCGCCCCGGGCATTTCCCACGAGAATATTTGCCAGGTAAAAAGAACGCGGATCCATAGGACCGGAGGGGCTCATACCATATTTCTGATAACCATAACGTCCTTCATCCTGCACACTTGTCAAAAGTCCACCATTTTCCACCGTAATTCCCATCGTTCTACCTCCTCGCATACGTTTTCATCTGATAAGTCCCTCGCTGCACTTGATCTCGTATCTTATCGTATTCGCTTTGATTGATGGGCACGTGCTTCACCCAGTCTCCTGCATTCAGTAAAAATGGATTTTCTTTTGATTCGTCATATAATTCCAATGGCGTGGAGCCAATGATATTCCAGCCACAAGGCTGGTCAAAGGGTATCAGATCAGATAAATTAAGCTGTACCACGACCGATCTGGCCGGAATATTCACGCGAGGCTCGCTCCTTCTTTTAAAGCGATAGGGTTCTTCAAAACGCGCCATATAAGGATGTCCAGGAGCAAATCCGAGCATATAGACATAATATTCATGTTGCGAATGCCTGCGAATCACTTCTTCCGGTGTTATGTTTTCCAGCTCCGCACAATATTCCAGATCCGGACCCAGTTCTCCGCCATATAAAACAGGAACCTCTTTTACCACTTCCTTTTCCTCGGAAACAGCAGACATCTGTGAAATCCTTTGTTCCAGTTCCTTCACCAATTCCCGGTAGCGAATCACTTCCGGGTGATAGTGAACCATCAGCGCGCAATAGGTTGGCAGACATTCTTCCACACCGATGATAGGATGCTTTTCCAATTCCTGAAAAAGCATTTTCACCTTTGTATTTACTTCCAGGCTAATCACGTTCCCAAATACAACCGATACCGCCCGATCGCTTGCAACCAGAAATTTTACGTTATCCACGGCATTTCTCCTTTGTTTATATATATTATTCACTGCATTTATTATAACACGCGGCAATAAACTGCAATAATGAATTTTTTAGATATAAAATATTCATTTTTTCTATTATGATTTTTATTCAATCGCGTTTCACACAGGCTTTAAATGGCCGTTATTTTCTCATACACGCAAGAGTTGGACAGAACCTGTTGATTTGATAAGGATACAAAAGCCTGACCAATTATTGTACATTTCCACGCAACAACCAATCAGGCTTCGTCTTTTATTTTCCTATAGCTGCAGGGACCATAATTCTCGAGTGCTTGTCATAACTCCTCGGAATCCTGCCTCCTTGCAGGTCTTAGCTCTTTCTTCGGAGTTAACAAATCCAGCGGCATAATAATCTCCCTGCCAGACCTCCTGAAATCGCGGAAGCGCCTCCAGCGCGTGATAATAAGGACGCAGTTCGATGGCATCGAATTTCACTTCCTCGATGTATCTCAATGCATTTTCCATGGAAATGGAATCAATCAGAGTGATGCGGTAAATGATTTTCAATTTAAGGTTTTTCATCATATGCAGTTTTGTCACGCTTGATCCGATCAGGACATCTACATGATAAAGCTGCTTAAGCATCTGAAAGGCCATCTTATCGCTTCCCAGTCCACTGACAAGTTCATGATTAATCAAAACTTTTTTCCCTTCCTGGTGACAGAGGTTGGCCCACTGCTGAAGGTTTCCGATATGGGCACCCGTAGGCTGTATATATTCCCCCGGCGTTGAAAGGGCATATTTTAGATATCTTATTTCCCGTACGGATGGAATGATCCGAAAATTATCTTCCATTTTCACTTACTCCATTGTCTTACAAGCTACAAGAGGTATTTCGCTTCCTGCCAGATTATCTTTTATGACGTCACCCATCTTCACCGGTTTTTCCACACGAAGGCTCTGAATCTCTTTCATGGCTTCTCTCATACGATTTTTTGGAATCGGTTCTTTCGATTTTACTGGAATCAATTGCTCTTTCCCATTGATAATGGCATAAACGGTACTGGTAAGCATCCGTTCTGGATTCACCCATTCCTTGTGGGCGAATACTTCACCCCGCGGACAGGTATTTCCATCGACCTTTGTCACCTGATTCTGATCGTCAATTGTCACAAGCAGTGCGCAGCCGGAAGGACAGGTGGTACAGCACATCGTTACTTCTCTCACGGTATCTCCTCCTCTCATATCTCTTCCCGCACCGTCACACAGAGGGTGCCACAGCCTTCTGCCAGGCTGTCAACTTTCAAATTAACCGTTTCCATGATACTCGGCACAAATTTTCTGGCTTTTTTGCTTTCAAATAATACCTTCTCCCCAGAGGAAACGACGATTCTTCCGCAGTCTACCGGACGGCTCACATGGAATTTTAGTTTAATCCCTGGTGTTTTTCGCGGATAGATGATGGATGGAACCGTATAGCGAACCAGACCTTTCGCCTGAACCGGAATCGCCGTTGTATCACTTTCCATCTCATCTGAAATGTTCTTCGTATCAACCGGGCGTTTTTCCATATTTTCCGAGACAGCTGCAGCGTCGTCCATACCGGACTTTTGTACATACGCTGCCGCATATCTTCCAGCTTCTTCCGCTTCTTTTGTCACCTGATCCACCAGATCATGAACATGAAGAACATTTCCACAGGCGAAAATACCTTCCACACTGGTTTCCAGGGAATTATCGACCTTCGGTCCGTTGGTAACCGGATTCAGCTCTACGCCAGCTTTTTGGGACAATTCATTTTCCGGAATCAACCCGATAGAAAGCAACAAGGTATCGCAGGGGATGATTTCTTCGGTTCCGGAAATCGGCTGCAGATTTTCATCCACAGCAGTCACTTCCACGGCCTGTACTCTCTGAAAGCCGATGATTTTCGTCACGGTAGTGCTCAAATGTAAAGGAATATCAAAATCATCCAGACAGTTTTTAATATTCCGGTATAATCCGTTCGCATAAGGCATAATCTCATAAACACCAACCACCTTCATCCCTTCCAGTGTGAGCCTTCTGGCCATGATGAGACCGATATCCCCGGAACCGAGGATGACAATCCGACTGCCCGGTTTTACATTCTCCAAATTCACATAGCGTTGGGCAAGCCCTGCGGTAAATACGCCGGCAGGCCGGGTTCCGGGAATCCGAATCTGCCCCCTCGTTCTCTCGCGACATCCCATGGCAAGGATGATAGCGCCCGCTTCAAAAATCTGCATGCCTTCTTCTGTCATAGCGATAATCTGCCGGTCACCCGTCACGTCGATGACCATCGTATTTAAAAAACAGGCGATATCTGTTTCGTGTACCATATCAACGTAACGCTGCGCATACTCCGGTCCAGTCAGCTCTTCTTTAAAAACATGGAGTCCGAATCCACTATGTATGCATTGATTTAAAATACCGCCCAGTTCGTCATTTCGTTCCAGGATGGCGACGGTCTCCGCTGATTTTCTGGCTTCCAGAGCCGCCGCCAGTCCGGCTGGCCCACCGCCGATCACAACCACATCATAGGTTAACGTTCTCATTTTATCACCTCACCCCTTAATCTTTCCGAACAATACCTGCGCGCCTTTTTCCTCAAAGAGAACTTCTTCCTCCGGTATGCCCAGTTCTCTGGAAAGAATCTGCATAACCTTATACTGACAGAATCCACTCTGACACCGACCCATTCCCGCGCGTGTCCTGCGCTTCACGCCTTCCACGGTCCTGGCACCCAGAGTACGGTGGATGGCTGCGACAATCTCCCCTTCCGGAACGGTCTCGCAGCGACATACGATCTTACCCCACCGGGAATCTTCTTTAATCAGCGCATCCTGTTCCTCCAAGGATAAATCACTGAAATCCGGAATCGGCTGACGGTATGGGTCATAATCCGCTCTTTCCTTCAAATCCAGTCCCGCATCCGCCAGAAGGTCTCGCACATATTCCGCGATAGCTGGCGAAGAAGCGATGCCCGGCGACTGTATGCCGGCCGCATGGATGAATCCCTTTACTGTATCGGATTCTTTGATGTAAAAATCATTTCCATTATCCAGCGCGACCGGACGCTGTCCGGCAAAGGTGCGGATAATACATTTCGGATCAAACTCCGGAATCAGAAGCTTCGCTCCTTCAATCAATTCTTCAATGCCCGGCGCGTCATTAGTGACATCATATTTGTCCTCGCGCATCGTTGCCGTGGAACCAATCAGACAATTACCGGAAACCGTAGGAATCAGGGCGATACCCTTTGTATCCGGTCCTGGACAGGGAAACATCACCGTATGAATTGGCATCACCTTATCCAGGACACAGAGATTTCCATGCCTTCCCTGCATTTTAAACTCATAGATGCCTGCCATAGCCGCCACGTCGTCGGCATGAACACCAGCCGCATTGACGATGAATCGAGTCTCATATTGTTTGTCTTCCGTATATACAATAAAATCCTCTTCCGCACGTTTCCTGATTTTGCGGACTTTTTGACATAATCCTAATTCCACGCCATTTTCCATGGCATTTTCCATATATGCGATCGCAACTTCAAATGGATCGACCATGACGGTCGTGTTAGCCAGTAATGCCCCTACGGCCTGATCGCTGATATGCGGTTCTCTGGCACGAAGCTGGCTGGCATTTAATTTCTCTACGCCTTCTACGCCGTTGGCTTTCGCATTCTCCAATAATTCGTCAACCGTATGCAGGTCTTTGTCAGAATAAGCGACAACCAACGTTCCCGTATGTCTGATCTTAAATCCCAGTTCTTTTGACAGTCTCGGAAACATCCGGGCTCCCGGCGGATTTAATTTTGCTTTCAACGTTCCCGGATGAGGGTCATAACCAGGATGAATCACGCCGCCATTCTGCTTCGTCGCAGAGAATGCAACGTCGGTTCCGCTTTCCAGCAAGATCGTTTTACACTGAAATCTTGCCAGTTCATGAGCGATTGCCGTTCCCGTAATGCCTCCGCCGATGATCACTACGTCATATTTCATTTTGTCCAACCTTCTTTCTATAATAAACGACTTTACATCGTTTGCTGTCACTTCGATTACACGCTGCGCGCAACCATTCCTCTCACAGCTTTTACTATGTGCACCATACGCATTTGCAGTGAATCTTGCTATGATATGGGAAAATATTCCCATTTATAAAAGAAGTCCCGCCGGACAATGTGATTCGTGTGAATATCGTCAATACTCATCACCTGTCAGACGGGAATCATCTCTCGTCTGATATCGATGTTTTGTCGGCAGGACCCCTCCTTTCGCTCACTCCTGTGGTTCTATTTTGTTGTCTGCTTACAGCCAATCCTTACATTTTTCAACCGCCTTGCACCACTGACTGTAAAGTCCCTCTCTGGTTTCCTCGTCCATCTGCGGGGTAAAGACTTTATCAGCTTCCCAAAGCTGTTTAATCTCCTCCTCGCTCTTGAAAATGCCACAGCCTAAGCCCGCAAGGTAACAAGCACCCATGGCCGTCGTCTCAATATCCTTCGGTCGAACTACCTTACAATTAAGGATGTCTGCCTGGAACTGCATCAGAAAATCATTCTGGGATGCACCGCCATCTACCTTCAACTCTTTTAATTTGATGCCGGAATTGCGCTCCATCTCTTCCAGAAGATCTCTGGTCTGATAAGCCATTGATTCCAGAGCTGCCCTTGCCATCTGCTCCTTTGTCGTGGCGGCGGTAATTCCGATCATCATCCCCCGCGCGCCGGTATTCCAGTGGGGCGCGCCCAGTCCGGCAAAGGCCGGAACAAAGAATAAACCACCGTTATCAGGGATACTATTTGCCATCTCTTCCGTCTGTGCCGCATTGTCCACGATATTGATCTTGTCACGCAGCCACTGGACCACCTGTCCGGCAATGAGGATGCTGGCACCCATAGAATATTTAACTTTTCCATCTTTTCCCCAGGCTACCGTAAGCAGTCCTTTTTCTGTTTCCGGCGCAGTATCACCAGTATACATCAATGGCACCGCACTGGTTCCATAAGTATTCTTTGCATCGCCTTCCTCGAAACATGCCTGGCCGAACAGAGCCGCCGACTGGTCGCCGGCAATACCGGTAATCGGTATCTCTGCACCGAAATATTCCGGGTCCGTATATCCGAATACGCCAACGGATGGTTTGATTTCCGGAAGCATACATTTTGGGATATTGAACATCGCCAGGAGATCGTCGTCCCATGTCAATTCATGAGCATTAAAGAGCATGCTTCTTGCCGCATTAGAATAATCTGTCGCATGAACCTTGCCTTTTGTCAGATTATAAAGCAGCCAGCAGTCGATGCTTCCAAATAAAAGCTCTCCGTTTTCTGCCCGTTCCTGTGCCCCTTCCACGTTATCCAGAATCCAGCGGATTTTCGATCCGGAATAAGTCGGATCAATGACAAGGCCGGTCTTCTGATTGACCATGTCATTGTATCCCTTGTCAATCAAATCTGCACAGATATCAGCAGTTCGACGGCAGCCCCAGACAATAGTCCGATTAATAGGCTTCCCTGTCGCCCTTTCCCAAACCGTTGTCGTCTCTCTCTGATTGGTGATACCAATCGCTGCGATGTCATTTCCCGTCAGCCCTGCTTTCTTCACCGCCGCCTGAGCCATGCGCAGCGTGACGTCCCACACAGTCTCACCATCCTGTTCCCACCAGCCAGATTGCGGATAAAACTGCTCATACTCCTCATAGTCGTAGGCAACAATCTTCCCCTGTTCGCTGTACACAACGCCTCTTGATCCGGTCGTCCCCTGATCCATTACCAAAATATACTTTGCCATCATGTAAACCTCCTTTTTACATATATAATAATATATAATAATATATAATAATATATAATAATATTAAGATAAAAAGGCCCTGCCTAATAAGACCGCTCCTATGCAGCCTCACTAAGCAGGACCTCACTCTTTCCTACACAACTATTTTGTTGTTCTTACAGATTATGCATCCGGCATATTGTTATAGAATGTCTCCAAAATCTCCGCAGCAGATGCAGCGCCCGGATCAAGATGTCCGATCGCGCGCTCGCCAAGCCTCATGGCACGACCCTTTGTCGCTACGATATTCCTCGTATATTCCAGTCCGTCTTGGCCGGCTTTTACAGCCTTTTCCATAGCTTCCTTCGCGGGCGTTCCTCCTTCATACTCTTTGCGCAATGTCTCAACTGCCGGGACGAAGGTATCTAACATCGTCTTCTCTCCGGTCGTTGAATTGCCGCGCTTCTTGATGATTGCCACGCCGGTATCCATCATCTCGATAAATTCAGAAAATGTAGCGCCCTCTTCCGGTCCTTTTTTCTTGATTGGAAGACCGAACTTCATAAAGAAGCTGCCATAAAGAGGACCGGATGAACCGCCCACCTTATCAAGCAGTGCCGTACCGACATTCTTGTAAAGATCTTTGACGCTCAGTTCTTTCCATTCCTCGATATGTTTATTCACTTCCCGGAATCCAATCGAGAGATTCATACCATGGTCGCCGTCTCCAATCGCCGAATCCAGTTCCGTAAAATAATCCTTTCTCTCCTCAGCCAGGACGATCAAGTCCCGGATGACCTGCACAAAATATTCCTTGTCTAAAATATATTCACTCATCGTTATCGCCTTCTTTATATTTATACTATCCTATCCATTGATGTTTCACTTATTTCTGCGTGAAATAAGGAGTGTCACAAGGAGCATCCATCAGTTCCTTCAGCTCATCATCGAGCTTCATCAATGTGACAGACATACCTGCCATATCCATGGAGCTGGCAAATGGTCCAACCAATGACTTATAAATCTTAATGCCTTTTTCTTCAAGAATCTGTGCCACTCTCCTGTAGCAAACATGAAGGTCAATCAGCGGCGTAGCGCCAAGGCTGTTCACCAGAACATATACTTCATCGCCTTCCACAAAAGGAATATCCTTTAGAATCGGCTCCATAATCTCATCGATCACCTTATCTGCCGTATCAATCTTTCCTCTTCTCACACCCGGTTCTCCATGGATACCCATACCGATCTCCATGTCGCCGTCTTCCATCTCAAAGATCGGACCGCCCTTAGATGGCAGCGTAGCGGAAGACATCGCAACACCCATAGAACGCGTATTGTCATTCGCCTTCGTCGCAGCTGCGACAACTTCGTCAAGATCAGCGCCGGTAGCCGCCTTTGCGGCAGCAACTTTAAATACGAAGAAATCGCCTGCAATACCACGTCTGTCCTCAATATTATCTGAGGATACCACGTCGTCTGTTACAAGTACCGTCTCCACGGTAATGTCGTCTTCCTCATCCGCCTTCTCAGCACCCATATCAAAGTTCATCACGTCACCGGCATAATTGCCATACAGGAAAATACATCCTTTCCCGTTATCGCATGCTTTCGCTGCCGCATAACATGGATCCGGGGAAGGAGATGTATTGATATTACCGATTACCGCACCATCTGCAAAGTCTTCTCCGACATAACCGATAAATAAAGGCTCATGTCCAGATCCGCCACCGATGATAACGCCAACCTTATCCTTCGTGCCGGCATCTTTCGCGAGCACAACACGGCCTTGTGCTTCATCCAGATCGCACATCTTAACATATTCCTTATGCGCACCTACATACCCTTCTAGCATCTCCTCAACGATATCATACGGATCATTAAATAATCTTTTAATCCTGGCCATAGCAAATACCTCCTTATATTGCATTAGAATCTGTATGAATCCACACCCGAAAAGAAACACAGCGTGAATCCTGAAAACCGTATCATGGTCCGGTTATCGTCTTATCCCGTTTCTATATTACATTTTGCCCTTTTCATCCCTAAAGTATGGTAAAGTATTCGTATCCGTGGTAATTCCTATCCCTCATCTTCCAGCCAGATGGAAGACAATACGACATGTGTGAGGTCACACCTTGTGTACGTCTCTCGCGTTTTCCGACACACGAATAACCTCATCTACATCATCGGATATCGTGGCCTGGACTACGCCGGCCAACGCACCTTCCACGATAGGAGCATCCACAATCTGTACCTTCTCAGCCAAATCCTCATCAATGATATCCATCGCCGTCTCCGCACTCAATATAGAACTGCCCAAATCTGCATAAATGAGAATATGATCGCAATCTTCGATGGATTCAATCGCTTCCTGAATCTTGATAGTGCTCGTCCCGATTCTTCCTCCATCAGCGCCGCCCGCTGCGATGACCGGAACGGAACCGTCATTCATCTCATTTACAAGTTCCCGAAGTCCGGTTGCTATGTATTCACTGTGAGAAACAAGTACAACACCTATCTTTGCCATATGTTTTGTCCTTTCTGTTGTTTTCTTTCATTTATATCAACAACTATATTTATTTTATACTATCTAACATGAAAGTTCAAGTAGCATTTTACATTTTATACAAAGAATCATTCTTAAAAATATGTTTATTGTCTATTTTAACCACAAGATTACTGAGCATCTAAAACATCACGGATAATTTTATTAAAATTATCTGCCTGCCATGCCGAACGGCCAATGAACAGTCCATCGATATGTTCCATCTTGCTGAGGCCTACTGCATTCTCCGGGTTAACGCTTCCTCCGTACAAAACCGGAATAGCGCTTCCCGCTTCTTCTCCGAATAATTCGATCAGTGTTTCGCGAATCACGATATGAATCTCTTCCGCATATTCTTTTGTAGCCGGCTTGCCATTAACGCCGATGGCCCAAACGGGTTCATAAGCAATCCACAGCTTCTGTGTCATCTCCTTTGTCACGCCATAGAGTCCCTTTTTCAGCTGGACCCGGATGGTTTCCGCCGAAATGCCGTATTCCTTCTGCTCTTCTGTTTCTCCAACACATAATAATGCCGTAAAATCATGGTTCAAATCG
>JAJQDO010000316.1:18267-25718 GCA_021202175.1 Clostridiales bacterium
CGAATTATCTCCGGTAAACTGTCCCTGATCTTACAATCCCATGTTCTGGGCACTAACCATAAGAAGATCCACATCTTTTATCGCATTCGCATCTTTTAACGTTGTGTAGGAAGGGATGACAAAAAGCGTGATGTCGTCCCGACTGATATCCTTTGTCAGTGCCTGCAGGCCACCGATGAATTCCACCGTGTCCCTGACCGTCTTATACATCTTCGTGTTGGTCCCAAAATAAAACTTCTCACTCATAGCTTCTCCTTTCCGGTTTTACAACCGAATATGTGCAAACATCTTACCATCTCCATGTTTCCTTCTGCCTGAAAATACGGCCAAACGGCAAAGATGACTGTCAAACAAAAAAACGCATAAGCAAATCAAAATAATATTTTGTTGCTTATGCGTATCTCCTATAGCTCATAGGATAATAGTATCATATTATATTATAAGTGTCAAAATCTATATTTTTGTATTCATCGTTTATTCTGAATCCGAATCGGTTGTCTCTACAACATTCGTGTAGCTTAAGAGATTGGTCATCAGCTTAGTATAGACAATCTCTGAATAAATCTCATCTTCCGTATAATACTCCAGAATCTCGTCTTCGTCTTCATAACCATAATCATCAATAAACAGCTGAATCTCTGCGTCATATTCGTCATCCGTCACCGTAATCTCTTCCGCCTCTACAAGAAGGTCAAGAATACATTGGTTCTTCAGGCACTCCTCTGCGTAAGTTTCAACATCTGTACCGTAGTACTCTTCGATGAATTCTTCGGTGTCCATGCTGAAATAGTAGGCCCATTCTTCATTTTCAAGAATGATATTATTCGCCTCCTGGGCAATCATCTCATCACTGAAAGCCTGCAGCTGCTTACTATTATCAACAATCGCGTTCCACAGATCGTCCTGTACCTGGTCCTCTGACTCGCTGGCATAAGATTCTTCCAGCTCTTCCCTGAGCTGCTCTTTATATTCATCTACTGTCGAGCATTCGGTATTCTCCGCGATAAAATCGTCCGTAATCTCCGGAATCACTTCCTCCTCAATGGCGTTGATCGTCACTTCCATAGAACAGTCAAGGCCCGCAACATCCTCATCATCGTAGTCATCAGGGAAGGTAAACTCAATCGTGAACGTATCGCCAACCTTTTTGCCTGTCATCTCTGCGTCCAGATCATAGACATCATCAATACTGTATTCCTGATCGCCAATCTGCGTGTCGATTTCTTCTTCAGAATAATCCTGGCTTTCTTCTCCATCAATAGTGCATGTATAATCAAAGTTCACATAGTCACCGTCTTCCACAGTGTCTCTGTCCGTGATCGCATTATACTCCGCATAATCTTCCGCAAGAAGCTCCAGTTCCTCTTCAATCTCCTCATCAGTAACTTCATAGGTCGTCGTCTCGATCGTCAGGCCTTTGTATTCACCCAGCTCAAAATACTCTGACGCATCCATCTCTACCGTGACAACCTCATCGGTCACGATACTGGCTTCCGTCGTCGCTTCTGATGAGGAATCTTCAGAACTGCCGCATCCCGCCAAAGATATTACCATGACAGTTGCCAATGCCATTGAAATAAGCTTTTTCATCATTTTAATACTCCTTATCTTGTTTTGGTTATGATATCAATGTCAAAAAATACTATGTCCCTCTACAAGGGAGAACATCTTTAAAATCCATACCATCATTTTCAGGTGACAAAAATATAATACTAAGCAATCATTCTACAAAGTATAATATAAAAAAATTAAAAAAACTGATATTACTCTACCATCCTATCAAAAAAAACTCAATCTTTTTCACAAAATTTTTATAATTTTTCCGCTCTTTAAAAACGGCATTTTATTCCATCTTATACTGTAGTATCCCGCGTTATTCATGTGCATTTTTGCTAAATTTTGAAACATTTTTTTGTTCATCATTTTTTATATTGGAATATTATGGATTTTCCCTTGAATAACATGGCGTTCATTTGTCGTAAAAAGTGTCGTAAATTCAGCCTGATATAATTCTGTCCAATTCTTTCTGTGCTTCACTTAATGAACCGTCCGCATAGTAATCAGCAGTCATTTCCATCTTCTCATGCCCCATAATATACTGTAATGTTTTAATATTCATTCCTTTGTTTGCCATTAAGGTACAGAATGTATGCCGGCAGATATGCGGGGTCACTTCCGGAAATTGCGAATCAATTTCCTCCCTGTATTTCGCAAGCATCCGCTTAAACCGATTATCCCAGTCAATCGCATTTGAGACCATTCCCTTCCTTGTCAGGAATAAAAATCCATGCAATCCGTCAATCACCGGGTCAATCTGGCTCTCATTTGTCTCATCGACTAATTTCCGAAAAATTTTCCGAACTTCTTTTATCATCGGTATGGAACGATATCCAGCCTTGCTTTTTGGAGACTCAATAAAAGCTCCTTTTTTATTCGGGATACAGGATGATATCTGATGATCAATTATAATACAATTATTATCAAAATCAATGTTATCTTTTGTTAATCCACAAAGTTCTGATATTCGCATTCCTGTGTAAAACAAGATATAAACAATATCGTAATGTTTAGAATAGACATTACTGTTTTGCATAAAACATAGGAAACTATTCATTTCTTCTTCTGTCAGGGATTTCTTTGGGACGGTGTCATCAGATATAACACCCTTTAATTTTACTTTAAATGGATTTTTTCTTACCAAATCATCATTAATTGCCTCATTAAATGCTGATGAAATGAATCCTTTCATATTATTTATTGTACTATAAGCGTATTTCTTGTCTGCTTCAATAATCCAGTTTTTTACATCCATACGGGTAATTTTATCAATTGGTTTATATGCAATTGAAAAATTCTTTGTTGAAGCAATCATACTACGATAATTTCGTTGTGTTGCCTGTTTTACCCCTTTTTTTTGTTTGGACCAATTGTTCCAAGAGTTCTATAAGCGTGAGATCCCCACCATTCGGTATGATTCCGTCTGCCTTATCTTTTTCCACTCTTGCTATCTGGTCCCGCAGCGGTTCACATTCCCGTTTTCCTTTCGGGAGAGGGTCCGCTTTTGTCAGCCTCCAACTGTATAAAGTCCGTCTCTTTCCAAGCAAATCCGTGTATTTGTATTCATATCTGCCATCCGATCTCTGGTTTTCTCCGGTCCGCAGCTTTCGTCCTTTTGCATCTCTCCTTATTTCGTCTTTTGCCATTATTACAATCCTCCTTATTAAAAGAGGATCAAGATCTGTACAAATTATTATACAGCAAAATGACCCTCAAGTCTATTCAAGCTTTTTCATTAAATTTCCCGCAACTGTTCATCTATATATTTTTCAAATAATTTACGTTTGATCAATACGTGTGTGCCATTGTGCAAGACAAAGTCAGCTTTTGCATTCTGACTGATCAGTTGCCGCAGTTTCTTGTCATTAATATGAAAATATTCTGCAGCTTCCGGAATCGATAAAACATATTTCTCCCAGACGGGAATTCTTGCTTTGTTCTCGTTCATGCCTTCCCTCCTTCCTTTTTCCGGTATAATCAGTATGTTTTTCCTCACATACTTAATATGAAAATATGGAAAAAAATTTTCCCTCACGTTTTGATTTACTTTTTTGGAAATTTTTAATCTCGAGTTACAGTACGGATGGAAGTACCATCATCTACATGGGCCAAGAAAGAATAATAATCAGACCATCAGCAGCAGAACGCTTGAGAAATAAGAATACTGGCCATAAAAAAAGGAGGAGCGTTTAAGCTCCTCCCTATTGTGTTGGTTCAATTTAGAATAAATTCATGGATCACATGTAGGCCACTGCTATCTGCTACTATCCTGATTATATATATCCTTAAGAAACTTTTTCCGTTCTATAATAATGGCCAATCACACTCTTGTCCAACTCAATCATGCATTTTCTTCTATATTTGAGATCATTTCATTAATTAATACCATCTATTGAAATCTCATTTCAAATGTAGTGTACTTTCAACTTTTCATTATAACAAACAGCTATATCTTGCTCTTATTAAATATTATTTCATATTACTATTCTATTTAGCCATTTGTGACTTATCAGTTTCAAAATTTGAAATCATTTCACGTTCTTCAGGTATAACAAAATTAGTAACAAGTAACCCATACTGAGCATTCATTATTATTTGGAAAGCGATATCACATGTTTTGAAATCATTTCTTTTTGTAGGCATCCATATTTATTATTTTGATAATGGATATACGGTGATAACACTTTTTGAGCTGTTTTTCATCAAAAAAGAAACGGGACCATAACTATATCAGTATGTTCCCGTTTATATATTTCCGGAAATGTTTTCTTTTTGAGTTTCTACACCACATTCTATTTGGAGAATAGAATGATTAATGAAATCATTTCATGTGTCTTTTTATAAATAAAACAAAAGTAAATTACCCTTTTCTTTTCCTTCCATCGTCCATCAATGACTTTGCTAAGCTTGCTTTGCCACGTAACGACTGTAAAACCCGACCATCCACCGTTTCTTTCGCAATCAGGAAATGTAATGGCAGTTCCTTGTCTGCCCTGTCCGGTGGATTCTGGCTTTTGTCTGATCAAAATTTGCCATGGAATAATCCATGCTGTAAAAAACCATCGTGCTGGCTGCCGTAAGCGTAATGCCAAGCCCTGCCGCCGAAATCTGTCCCACAAAGGCCATGCAATCCCTATCATTTTGGAAATGTTTTACCTATTCTCCACGGTTCGAGACGCCGCCCCGAACCAACGCGAACTTAATGAGTTCATCACTGAACTTAACTATATTTGTTTAAGTTCCGTTCGGCTTTACATCGATTTTTACTTCAATTACATTTGTTATTTTGGCTCACTGGTTTTCTGTTGCCAAAGTATTGCCACGGCGTTGCCGCATGATTACTCGTTATTTTCCCACATATACGGCATCATTTTTTGAGAGCAGGTACACACAATACTGATTCATGCTGATCCCCTCTCTTTTGGAATGCTCCGCCAGTGATCTGTGCAGGCTGCGCGGAATACGCAACTTAAACTGTCCGGAATAATCCTCCAAGGAATCCGGTTCCTGAATTTCTATTCCATCTTCGATAGCTGCCTCCAGCCAGGCCTTTTTTGCATCCATAGCATTGGCCACCGCTGATTCCACAGTCTCGCCGCAAGTAAGGCATCCCGGCAGGTCAGGAAAAGAAACCACATATCCGCCTTCATCCTTATCCTCTACGATTTCCATACGATAGGACATCGCCATATATTCATTCAGCGTCTTCATCATTCTTCGCCTCACTCTCTACAATCTGCTTTACCATCTCGACGTATACCTTCTTGATCGGTTCGTGTTTCGGTATCGTGATCGGTTGACAGCCCTCTTTTCGGAAAGTATAATGACTGCTGCCACCCTTCGGAGCTTTCATCTCATATCCATAGCTTTCCAGCACTTTACGTAACTCATCAAATCGAAGGTCCTTTGACAAGGAACATATTCGTGCTAATAGTTCACGCTTCTTGAACTGCTAATGTTCAAGAAGATATTCCCATTTTGCCCCTGTCTCTATTATACGTGGTATCGCATTTGGTGTCAACACACTTCTCGTTCTCAATAAATCTTTAAGAATCTTTGTCTGTTCTTTTAATTGAAAACATTTCAACTTCCTCTTCCGTTAAATCAACCAACTTTTTATGCATTTTCCTCGCATATCGAGAAAGCTGGCGAAGATTTACATTGCAACTTGGTTGATCTATATAAGGATTCGGTTCCGCATAATAATCTTCTGGCAGAACTTTGTTCTGTAAAAATTTGGGTATCGTATTGCTCATGTTTATTTTATTTACCTCCAAACTTTTCATAGTGAACTTTTTTCGCAAACGGCAAATTATCAACCCTTAGACTGTTTATACACTTTGCTGTTCTGGAAAATCCGCTTGTTTTATCCTTGTGATACAATTTTCAAGCCGTTCAGATAAATTGCTGTCAATCTCAACAATAACTGACCGGCAAATGTATCTCTGACAAAATCCGATTCATCTCCTCTTTGGGCAGCTGAAAATCATCGTTCAGTGATTCAACTTCCTCATTCCTGTGAAAATCTGAAATAATCTCTTCTATTAGATAGAGTGCGGCTTCGTTCCACTTCTCATCACCCTGTGACCATTCCATAAAAAGAAGGACATATCCTGATTCCTTTGGTATAATGTCACGTAATTTTATTAGAAAAACCTCATACATAAGATGCATGTCTTCCCGATCTTCTTCTTCAATCCCTTCATTATCCATGATGGCAGCAATCAATTCTTCCTTATCACACTGTGCAAGTAGATCCTTTACATTCAATAGACTATCCTCCTTCGATTTTCCACGATAACATATACCGTTGTATTAGTATAAATCCCTTATTTGTGTTTATATGAGAATAACTATACTAAAGCTATTGTTCGTTGAAAACATTTCCCGCTTGAAAACTTTTCTTATCCATATTTGAAATCACTTCAAAGTATTTACTACATACAATGATAAACAATCATCTGCACATTGCAGTAAATGGACGAGGTATATCCTTGCCAACTTCTCTGGCAGTCATAAGCCATAACCGCTTTGCAATGCCCACTTCCTTCAATGCCTGATCGATCGTATTTCCATGTGCCATACACCCTTTCAACTCCGGGATGGTAGCGATAAAAATATCATCCGTAGGATCATATTGAATATAAATACTATAACTATCCATGATATCGTTCCTTCTAATTTATCCACATAGTATCTCAAGCAAATAACGTAACTTGTAAGCATTTCTTTTAAGAAATGTTTTCCAACCCTTGCTTACCTTCAAGTTACTTTTACAATCGGTTTTCTTAACTTATATTATATAAACTATTTTATAAAAATCAATTCATAATTTCTAACTATTTCTTTTTTTTATTCTCTAAGGCGTCTTTTTAACCATCATACCAATCACCGCACAATATTCTCGTTGATATAGTTTTTTGTACAAAACGCTTCTTATGCATTCTTAAAGGCATTGATGAAGCTAAAAAGGACTTCTTTCTTCATCAAAATTTTAGATCCTTTCTGTTAGGACCGGTACCAATCTTATTTTTTCTTTAACACTTAAGGCATTCCCATTTTCACATTAGATCTATGACAGATGAAGATTTTTCTAAAAATCAATGATGTTTAGATACACCCCATCGCCTGCATCTGCCAGGCAAGCGTGAATGTCACCGAGTTTGCGCCGGATGAGGATGAGGATGAGGACATCGCTCCGCCGGGCAACGGGGAATAAAGCAGATATCCCGCCTGACGCGTTGTCCGGGCGGGGGTGCCGGAAAACCAACAGGATTTACATATTAATGTCACCAAAAAACAATGGCACTAAAAGATAAGGAAAGGAGAGTGCAGACATGATCACTAAGGCATACCGTTTTCCGCTTTTGAAATTCGAATTGAAAGAGAACGCG
>JAJQDO010000311.1 GCA_021202175.1 Clostridiales bacterium
ATCATCGCTGCCGAAAGACTCACGATCTTTCCGAACCGTTCTCCATATTTCAGGACATTCCGTAGTGCACCGTAACCGCCCATGGACAATCCGCCGATAAAAGTGTCCTCCCTTTTCTGCGAAAGAGGGAATATTTTCCTCGTAAACTCCACCAGTTCCTTTCCCACAAACTCTCCATACAAAGCATGCGTCGGCTCGTGATCGAGATAAAACATATTTTCTCCACCCGGCATCACCACTGCCAGATTCTTTTCCTCCGCCAGAGCCTGAATACTCGTAGCGTTCATCCAGTCCGTGTGATTACCCATAATTCCGTTTAACAAATATAATGTTTTCAGTGGGCGAAACTCCGGTACCGGCATTCCCGGTGGCGACAGCTTATCCGCCGGAAGAATGACATTGACTGAGACCGTCCGCATCAATGCCTCCGACATGAAATTCATTTCTATAAAAGCCATACTCCTTCTCCATTCCTTTTATTTCTTCTAAAACTATTAATCTATATCTCCTATAATTACTGCGTCAAATCCATTTTATTCAATGTATATTTTGTGCAGGATATCAAAAGTCGTTTTTTCAATATATATGTTTGCGTAAAATATCTAAAAGTCGTTTTTCAATATATATGTTTGTGCGGGATATCAAAAGTCTTTTTTTAGTATATATTTGTGTAGAATATCTAAAGATCATTTTTCAATATATATGTTTGCGTAGAATATCCAAAGGTCATTTTTCAATAAATATGTTTGCGTAAGGTATCCAAAGGTCATTTCCCCAAAATCATAGCATCAGATATATGGGAGTATCCATCCATGTACAATAAGGCCACGGCTTGTGCAGCCATGGCCTTATTGTACATGGATGCGAACTTTAGAACTTTACCAGGTTCACTTCCTTCACCATCTATTCCATATCCATCTTAGGAGCTGTTCATCTTAACAGTCCCTTACTTTAACAGCCCCTTACTGATTATGACGCTCCTCTAAGTCTTTCTGAATCTGCAGCAGTTCTTTATCTAATCTATAAGTCAGCATAATGATGAAAGTCACCACAATCATCCCTACTGGCAGCCAGTTATAAAGGAACGTAATCGCCGCTTTTGCAGAAGCGCTCTGTGTCGCTGCCGCTCCGTCATATCCGCCGAAGGCAAGAATCCATCCAAGAACAACCTGTCCGATACCAAGACCAAGCTTCTGCGCCGCGGATATCGCTGCATTTCCCATACCAACGGTCTTAAATCCATTCTTCCACTCGCCGTATTCCAGCGTATCGGCAACCATACCAAATGCCATACCACCCGCTGCGCCAAGTCCGACACCCTTCAAGGCGTTGAAGACGATCAGCAGCATCACATTCGTTCCGGCAAATCCTGTTCCCAGGAAACCAAAACCCATGCCGATAAGACCAACCATATAAGTCATATGCTTGCCAAATTTCTTCATGAAAAATGGAGTGAAGAACATGGTGGCAAACTGCGCGATGGACAAGGCGTTATTGACCGGTGTATAAAGAGAATAATCTCCCAGTACATCTGCACAGTAGTAAATCGCACCTGCGGAATACATAACAATGATAAAGAAGATGACAAACATGGCAAATATCATGGTCAGCCAGTAACGGTTCGTAAACAATGCCTTCAAAGCCTTGCCGGTGGATACCTCATCCTTTGGTTTCTCACCGGATTCCACCTGAACGGCCGTTCTTTCCTTTGTCCCAAACACACAGATCAGAGCAGATGCGACAATTAAGATACCTACCACGATCGTCGCCATCGTCCAGCCCTTCTGTGCTTCTACCATGTACGGTTCCGCTGCGCCGGAAAATGCAACAACCATTGCCATAAAAAATGTGTTCATACAGATATTAGCGATGGTCTGGAAAATCATGCTGATATTTCCCAGCATACCATGTTCATAACTGTCTGTGGTACTCAACGAAATCAGTGAATTATACGGAACGAACATCGCCGTATAGAATACTGCATTTACCAGATTATAAAGAATAAATACATAGACATATTTGATCATACCCGTCATCGAGGATGGGATACTGAACAGCAGAATCGTCGCGATAGCCAGCGGGATGCACATGCGGACCAGCCATACTCTGGCCTTGCCCATCTTCGAATGCGTGCCATCTACGATTCTTCCCATAATCAAGTCCGATACCCCATCAAGCAACTTGGAAAGAGCAATGATCATGCTGACAACGCCAGCGTCGACCAAAGACACGTCCGTCAAATATTTCATCAGGAAGGCAGACATCATGCCATTAACCCATGCCATACCAAAGTTACCCATACCATAACCGATGCGGTCATTCCATCCGAGCTTGGTGTTCGGATCGTTTGTTTTACTTGCAAAACTTATCATTTTATTTCCTCCATTTTCTTCTCTTAAAATTTTACCTGGTCTTTTGTTTAAAATGATGCCCGCATCGTCATGCGGTTTGGTTTGCGCGCGCGTGTTTTTCTTGTTAGCTGTAATATACCTGTTTTCGGCCTGTTGTTATATCTTTTTTTTGATATTTTTGACCTTTTTTTGTCGTGATTTGGGGCAAGATAATATTTTCAAGTCCTTCATACAAAAAAAGGATTGCCATTCTCTTCAAAAATGTCAATCCTTTTGGTATAAGGTTCATCTATTATCCAGTTGTCCAGTATCTTTTTCTTCTTATTCTTCGCGACACACAGTGTCAATATCCAGTTTTATATCACTTACCAATCTTGCGAATCATTTGAACCATCCATTGTTGCTCATACTGGAGTCTGCTTTTTTCTTTAAATCCGATCTTTGCATAAATATGAATCCACTGATCCTTATCGTGACATTCTACCATCATATACCGACCACCAACTGCTTCCACAGATGTAGCAATCACATCACAGGCAAACGAAATTAATTGGTCGCCACTGACAGAATTCTTTGGAACATTCGATGCTCTGGAAAGCTGTCCAATAAGATAACATGGAAAATCACGGATTTGCTCTCCATGAATTTTTGCACTAAAACCATCCAATTCTTTTCGTTTTCGATTCGAGACCGATATCGGAACAGAAAGTACTTTAAGCCCTATAGTTATATAGCCATATATCACTAAAGGTTCGCTGTCTGTTTGTCCATTTTCTAATTGCGCTTGATTACATATCAAATAAGTTCGTGCTTTTGATACATTTTCAAACTCCACTGCTCTGCTGAACAAAAAATTCTCAATATCTTCATCTTTCTCACATGAAAAAGATGACAGAGTCTGTAAAAGCTTCATGTCATCTTTCCATCCATTCATCAGCGACCTGAGCGAGACAAGAATTGGTTTAATAATGCTTCCCCCCTTTCTCTATCTGTATCAGAAAAAGGGTGTTCTGAAAGCGGATCCTTGGGCGGGTCAGCAGACATAACTTCTATCAACTTCTTCAAAGACTCTTCATCGTTAATTACAAACGGACGGTCAAAACTGCTTGTTGCCATAAATATTCCTCCCTTCCTAACGTTTATTTATATTTTCAATGGTTTCTTTTGTTTTTCGACCTTATATGGCTATTATACCGATAAATCGACCAAATAGCAACCTTAAATATAAGAAAATAGATATTTTCCCTTATTTTTCTATTATATGTAGTAATTTACGATGTATAAGCATAGCATGATTTACCTGCAAAAAGCCGGCTTTTCCAAGCCGGCTTTTTCTTCATAAACAGTATCCATTTTATTTAGCACTTGCAATCTTATAATTGT
>JAJQDO010000033.1:0-18513 GCA_021202175.1 Clostridiales bacterium
AAGAGAGAAGCGTACGGACCAAAACAACAAAATCACAGAATCCGTCCGTACAGAAAGGAGAAACGTACGGACCAAAACAACTAAATCATAGATTCCGTCCGTACTGAAGGGAGAAACGTACAGACCAAAACAACTGAACCACAGATTCCGTCCGTACTGAAGAAAAGAGATGATAACATTCACTCATCTATACCCCATGAGTAACCTCCATGAATAACGCAAGGAATTAATTTTCTGAGAGATATGGGAGAGATATTTTGTTGTATAAAAATTTGCAGTATAATGATGAAAGGACGAGTGTCCACTGTTATGAGTATATTATAAAAGGATATAAGGATTTTCACAAACATATGAGAAAAAACGAAAGAAAGGAGAGTGGGTTCCATGTTTCAGATTCTCGTCGTGGAAGATGATAAAAACACAGCTTTATTGATGAAGACTTTGCTGAGGCACAATGGATATGAGGTCTTTCAGGCTTCGAATGGGGTGGAAGCCCTTGATGTTATGGATGTGCAGCATATCGATCTGATTGTGCTGGATGTGATGATGCCGCAGATGGATGGCTATGAATTTACGGAACAGCTGCGAAGCTGCGGGGATAATACTCCCATCCTCATGGTGACCGCGAAACAGTTGCCGGAGGAGAAGTGCAAGGGATTTCGAGTGGGTACCGATGACTACATGGTTAAACCAGTAAATGAAGAGGAACTGCTCCTGCGTATCAAGGCTCTTTTGCGACGATCTCAGATTGCCAGTGAGCACAAACTTCATATTGGCAAGATTACGATGGATTATGACGCACTGACGGTTTCGAGGGACGGTGTCAGCCAGACATTACCGCAGAAAGAATTTTATCTTTTATATAAATTGCTTTCTTATCCGGATAAAATATTTACCCGCCTGCAGCTGATGGATGAGATTTGGGGGATGGATTCAGATAGCATTGATACGACCGTCAACGTGCATGTCAATCGCCTGCGAAAACGATTTGATTCATGGCCGGAATTTAAGATTGTAGCAATCCGCGGGGTCGGTTATAAGGCAGTCCTGAATACAAAATAAGGATTTAGTATGAGATATAAGAATAAGTGCAAGCATATATAAAAGTGAGAATGTATACAGGATACACGTAAAGTGAGAATGTATAAAAGTAAATATACTTACAAAGTGAGATTTCATAATAAAGGAAAGGGAATAAGGATATGTTATGAAAAAGATAAAATCTATCTGGAATCATATGCAGATGGCACTGGCATTTGCAGCGATATTTTTTGCTATTATGCTAGTGGCGAATGTATGCATTTTTTTGCTTATGCTGGTTTTATTCCATCTTGGCATATTTATAGAATTTGAATCCCACAGGTTGCCGTTGTTTATTTTTGCTTTCATCAGTCTAATTCTTGGGACCATTCTTGCCGTCGCATTTAGCCGCTTGGCATTGAAACCCTTGCGGGATGTAATGGGGGCCGCTGATCGCATTGCCGATGGGGATTACAGTGTCCGGCTTTCACTGAGTGGGCCGGAGGAGTTCCGTAATCTGGGTCGGAAATTCAATCATATGGCAGAAGAGCTTGGCAGCGTGGAAATGCTTCGCAGTGATTTTGTCAACAATTTTTCTCATGAATTTAAGACGCCGATCGTGTCCATACGAGGATTTGCTAAGATGCTGCAGTTGGAGAATATATCAGAGGAAGAGAGAGAGGAATACCTGAACATCATCATTCAGGAATCGGAGCGGCTTTCCGAGCTTTCCTCCAACGTTCTGAACCTTTCCCATATAGAAAATCAGACGATTCTCACCGATAAAAAACGTTTTAATGTCACGGAACAGATACGTCTGGCCATTGTCATGATGGACAGCAAATGGCCGGAAAAAGGAATCATATTTCAATTTGACAGTGATGAAATATATATCAACGGAAGTGAAGAACTGCTCAGCCAGGTTTGGATTAACCTGCTGGATAATGCCATCAAATTCTCGCCGGATGGAGGAAATGTAAAGATTGCTCTTAGCGAGGTTGGCGGCATGGTTCAAGTTATCATAACCAATCAGGGGAAACCGATTCCGCCGGAAAAAGCCGCACTTGTTTTTGATAAGTTTTATCAGTGTGACACTTCCCATGCAACCAGGGGAAATGGCCTGGGACTGTCCCTTGTAAAACAGATCGTGCAACTACATAATGGACAGGTATTTTTGAAGTCATCGGATGAAAAGGAGACGGTGTTTGCGGTGGAGTTGCCTTTGGATTGAATCGGAGTGTTGATGCATGATGCATCAGGAGTTTTTTAACTTTTCCAGTGGTTGAAATAGCATATTTTTACAAATTACCCCAAAATATGCTTGACGAATGATTTCGCAGAATGTTAGAATGTCATTATAACTAAAAGTTGTGGCTTTTTCTGGAAATACCCAAATTGCTGGCTGACCGTGTTCGCTATTTCAAAGAAAATGAAGGAGGTAGAAACATTATGGGCGTCTTAGAAGAGATAGAAGAAGAAGCTGCCTATAGAGCAACGATGCGAGAAAGAAAGTCTTTTGCTGTTTCTCTATGGACAGAAGGGATTCGTGACATAGGGAGAATTGCCAGATTGACAAAGCTAACCGCAGAGGAAGTAAAAGAGGCGGTAGGTGTTAGATTAGCTTGAGTAAGTAAGTGAAAAGAATATTGGATGTACATGAGAAACAGTATCAAACAGGCTGTCCGGGGACGGGCAGCCTGTTTGGTGTTATAATTCATTATAGTTATTGCAAAGATGACGATAGCAGCCTATAATGAATTTACAAAGTTTTTAGTAAAGTTGATTCGGCGATTGATGACAGATTGGTATAACTCAGTCATTCGCGTGTCCATTGTTATGGGTATATTATACTTAGAGTTAATCAATATAGATATAGAAAGGAAGTGTATTTTTGTGAGCACAGAAGAAAAAGGAAGAAAACAAAGTAGTGAGGCCAGAGGAAAACGATTTTTATTTTTGTTGGTTGGCCTTTTTATTATGGCATTTGGCGTGGCCCTTTCCATTAAGGCAGGACTGGGGACATCCCCTATTTCCAGTGTCCCCTATGTCATGAGCCTTTTTGTTCCCTTGACGGTAGGAAACATTACGATTCTCATGCATTGTGTGTTTATTTTTTTGCAGATAGTGATTCTTAGGAGACAGTATGAACTGATACAGCTTTTACAGTTGGTAGTAGCGGTTGTCTTTGGATATCTGACAGACTTTGCCGTGTGGGTGATTCGTCCGATCAGTTGTGATGGATACTTAATGCAATGGCTTTTGTGCTTGATTGGCATCGCTCTTGTCGCCATCGGTGTCAGTTTTGAAGTCGTGGCAAATGTAGTGACTCTTGCGGGGGAAGGGCTGGTTCTTGCCATATGTAAAGTGGCTCCGATTAAATTTGGTACGATGAAAGTGATTTTTGATGTGACGCTCGTTGCGATTGCCTGCGTTTTGTCTTTTGTATTTCTCCATGGATTATATGGTGTGAGAGAGGGGACGGTTGCCGCAGCGATTCTGGTCGGTACGATATCGCGACAGATTAACAAGCCTCTTGGAAGGTTTGGCGAAAGGATTTTTAGGTAGTTGGATTTACAACATATATCATAATTTTGGTATAAAAATTTATAAGTAGGTGGATAAATCTTAAATGGAAAATTTTGGTTGAAAAATGCATAAAGTTATGATAATCTGTCATTAAATGTTGCTTAAAGAGCTTCGAATTATTTCTTTCTTGCAGTAAAGAGGAACTGAGCTGTGACAAAAATCAGTTTAAATGAAGCGAAAGGAGCGGAAAGTAAAATGATGTATCCATATATTACATTAGATGACGATACAGAAGTTACTCATTCTGATATGAAGTCAGATGGGAGAGTGAAAGTATATATAGAGACACTAGATGAAAAAGATGGATTCCATAATGCTGTGTGTTATTTGCCAGATTATATATGGGAGAATAATGGATATTCTGATGAGGAAATTTGTTTTTATAAACAACTTGTGCGTGATAATGCGCATTTAATTATGGAGTTTTCGCAAAAGGGAGGCATATATGTATAAAATTAAAATTGAGTTTGATACGAATTCCTTACAGTCGAAAGATATCGATAAAATATGCGAAGATACAGATCAGATATTTGAGGTAGAAGATTTAATCTGCAGTATTCGTGAACCTGGAAAAAGAGTGTACCTTGATCAAGGGCGCGAGCAGGATTACGGAAGATTCTGGGCGGCAATTTTTGCTTTGAAAGACAATGCGTGGATTACAAAACATCTTCAGACATGTTACTGGTATAATGGGAATACAAAAGAGAATCTTATGACAGAGTTTTTGTTGGTTTAATATATGAATAGTGGACAGAGAAAAGGTATCTATTTTGATTTGGATACCGAAGCATTGAAGGCCCACTATCCGAAAAATGATTGGCATAACGCATATTATGATGTGCGAAATTTTCTTGAGAAGAATGGTTTTGAACACATTCAAGGGTCTGGATATCACTCTATTAGACCGATGTCAGAATCCAAAGCAATGGTTGTGATTCATAAGATGACAAAAGAGTTTTCACGGTTGAATTATTGTGTTTCTGTATGTACGATATCGGATGTACCGGAGACTTATGATATTACCTATGTTTTTTCAAGAGAAGCACGATGGTTAGAAGTTGTAAAACAAGATAAATGTGATTGATATACCGTTTTCAGGCACTGTAAAAAGATTTCAGATCAGCCGCCGGTCAGCTATGCTGACCGGCGGCTGATGTCATCTATAGGATATTATGTTCTCAGATTCCCCGGAAACGGAAGGTGAATTCCAGATCTTTGTCGGTTGGAATCAGGTATTCCGGATGGGTAGGAGAGCCCCAGCTGTCGTCTCCGGAGACGCCCATCTGTGCCAGGGAGGCACGGATTACAGTATAATGTACTTGAGGCAGCTCGTAAGGATGACGGGCATTTTCCATCTCATGGGGCGTCCAGGGGAGTGCCGAGAAGTTCATGCTATCTCCGGTAAAGAGCAGACCGCGTCCTAATCGGTCGGTTACCTTTGCCCAACGGACGCCGACCTTATTGCCGGTTTCCTGAGGAACGATGTAGTCGGCGATATTATCGGATACTTGATTCTTGTAGATGCCGAGTTTGGCACCCTGGCAGCGGTCCGCGTAGGTTTCCGCCGGACCCATGCCGTACCATTCCACCTGGTTGTAATCAGCATTGATTTTCATCAGCATGCCGAATTCCGGCATGACGGAGAGACCAGCTACTGGAGTGTAGCGTAATTGTGTCTCGATGGTTCCGTCCCCGTATACGGTGTAGGCCACGTCGCAGCTAGCAGCGGGCATCGTCGGGAGCAGGTAGCGGTAGGTGACAGTTGCGCAGTCTTCCTTCTCCTCTAATGTCGGTTCCAGGGCATCCGGGAAGCCGCCTTCTTCGGTTTTAGTGAAGCTCTTGTGAGAAGCATAGAGACTCGCCAGTTTCCACTGCCCGTAGCGAATGGGCATGCCGTTGCCTTCGTCGTTATCCACCGGGGCGCGCCAGAAGTTCGGCTTCGGGATGCTCTCAATCATCTCCACGCCGCCATAGCGGTAGGAGACCAGACCGCCGGACGTGATGGAGAACAGCACGTCAAAGTTTTCACCTTTCATGCCGATGTTTTGTGGCCCGTGGATGACGGTAAGACTTTTATCACATTGATATTTTTGCGTCCATCTTGCAGTTTCATTTTTTGTGTTACATATATAGTTTCTACATTCACTATCATGTTGTTTTGATGCTTTCGCATCTTTGGCATATGCGACGCCTTTGGTATACGCGACACCTTTGGTACACGCGTCAACTTTAGTATGCGCATCATCAACGGTATACACATATTGTCCAAAAGCTACCTCGTGGCCGACCGGCGCCCAGAGAACGGCTTCTTTCAGGAGGAAGGAGACGGTCATGACATATTCGCCTGCTTTTTCTGATACCGGAATCGGAAGAGGATGTTCCTTTTCGGATAAAGGCGGTACATTGGTGGCAAGAGCTGCCTGCGCGAATGGTCGGCCATCCTTCAACACGGTGATCACACAGTCATAAGTGTTGGTATTTACAAACAGGTTCTTATTTCGAATCAGGACCTTATCCCTGCTGATTTCCGCGGTGATATTCTGATAATTATATTTCACTTCCTGCATCTTCGGTGATGGTTTGCGGTCGCCGCCGTAGACGATGCCGTTGGCGCTGAAATTATAATCCGTCGGGCGCTCGCCGAAATCTCCGCCATATGCCTGGAAATCGTTCCCGTAGCGATCCTTTTTCGTGATAGTCTGGTCCACATAATCCCAGATGAATCCACCCTGATAGAGAGGTTCTCTGTCCGTCAGATCGGTATATTTGTGCATGGCGCCACAGGAATTGCCCATAGCGTGGGTGTACTCGCAGCAGATGAACGGTTTATCCCGGTGCTCTGCCAGGAAGGCTTCAATCCTGGCAACCGGAGGATACATCTGGCTTTCCATATCGCTGGTGTCGTTGTAGCGGCGGTCGGCAAAGATGCCTTCATAATGAACGAGCCTGGTTGGGTCCATTTCCCGGAACCGGTCGGACATTTTTTTGATGACAGAGCCGCCGTAGGATTCGTTGCCGCAAGACCAGATGAGGATGGAAGGATGGTTTTTATCCCGCTGGTAAATGGAATTCACCCGGTCGAGCATCGCGCCCTCCCACTGCGGTTTGTCGCCCGGAATAACCCGGCTGTCATCGCCATGTTCCCAGATATTGAACCAGGAACCGTGCGTCTCCATGTTGGTCTCGTCAATCAGGTAGAGGCCGTATACATCACACAAGGGATACAGTGCGGAATCATTCGGATAATGGCAGGTGCGGATGGCGTTGATGTTGTGCTGTTTCATAGTGACAATGTCCTGTACCATATCGGCTTTCTTCGGAACACGACCCTGGAGAGAACTGAACTCATGGCGGTTGGCACCCTTGAAGACGATGCGTTTTCCGTTCAGACACATGATATTGTCTCTCATTTCAAAACGGCGAAAGCCAACGCCCTGGGCAATCACCTCGGTCACCACGCCGTTGGGATCAGTGACAGTGAGGAGCAGCTCGTATAAATGCGGTGTCTCCGCGCTCCAGAGCTGGAAACCGGAAAGAGGAAGCGCCAGATGGCCCTCACTATTAAGCTGTTTACCGCCTTTTATCGCAGATTCCTCTTCAGATTTTCCTTCTGTGAGAGCAGATTCAGTAGCAGAATCCAGAGCAGAACCGGTATTCGTACAGTTCGGAACGAAATCAGCATCCGTATATCCCAGAGCAAAATCGGTCTCAGCAAACACTTTGTTTGGTTTTTCGCGGAAATCGGTCACACGGCTGCCCGGAAAACGATAGAGCGGCATCTCGGAGAGAACGGCGTGTACATTTCCTGTGCCGGTTCCTTTCACATCAATCGTCAGCTGACTGCTCTGCATTGTATCGTCAAGGAGCGTCTGAATCTTTAAGTCCTCAATATGCACTGCCGGTCTGGTATATAGAAACACGTCGCGGAAGATGCCGGAAAAACGGTAGAAATCCTGATCTTCCGCCCAGCTGCCGCTGCTCCATTTAAATACCTGGACCGCCAGTTTATTTTCTCCATCAAGAATGGCTGGTGTCAAATCAAAATCAGCCGGAGTGAAGCTGTCTTCGCTGTAACCAATATATTGGCCATTCAGCCAGAGAGCCATCGCGCTCTCCACACCCTGAAAGGAAATATAGAGCGGCTGCCCTTTCATCTGTTCCGGAACGGTGAAATATTTCACATAACAGGCGATCGGATTAAAGGCCGTCGGAATCTCGCCATCCCAGATATCTTCCCGGCCGTCCCAGGGATACTGGGTGTTGACATAGGCCGGCACGTCGTATCCTTCCATCTGGATATGGGCCGGTACGCGGATGCCCGCCCAGTTCCTGCAATTATAATCTGTGGCCTCAAAGCCTTTTACCGTATCATCCAGATTTCGGCCGTAAGAAAACTTCCAGAGGCCATTCAGGGAATAACGGAAAGGGTTTTCCTGATTACGCAGGCTGCTCTCATCCGGATAATACATATGGTCGGAATGAGCGGGAAGGGCGTTTTCTTTATAATAGGTGCTGTCTTTTATTTTGCTGTAGTCAAACATTTTCTTCCTCCTGTCACTTTATTTTAAAATCTTAGCGGCGAGTCCTGGTTCGTCAGAAATAGCCATAGCTGCTGTGAAGTATCATTTACCGTAATTATGCGAAATCTGATAGAAATCCGCAATATAAAATCAGTGCGAAAACATGGAAAAATGTTGCATATTCTCTCCCTTTGTATTATAGTTACTTTAAAATTACATAAAAAAATGCACTTTATCACATCCATAGCGGATGGTTTTTATTTTAAGCAGAATTAAAGTTCCCTAATTAAAATAAAAATATTTCGAAACAGGAGGTTACTATGGCAGAGACCTATCGCTATGCGTATTTTGCCGAGGAGAAGCTTTTAAATTCTCTTTCGGTATACAATACAGGCTATGAAAAATGTCATCCCGGCTATCAATGGGGACCCGGCGTCAGGGATCATTATCTGATCCACCATATTATTCGGGGCAGGGGATGTTATACGACCCAGGGGAAGACCTGGCACCTGAGAAAAGGAGATACGTTCCTTTTGTTCCCCGATGTGGAATCTTGTTACCGGGCAGACGACGAAGAACCCTGGGAGTATGCCTGGGTTGGCTTTGCGGGAAACGATGCGTATTCCATGATTGCGCATACCGATTTTTCTATGGAATATCTGGTGCAGAATCACAGTGAGATCAGTGAGGAGCTGTTTGAGAAGATTCGGACAGTCTATGAGAGTAATGGAAATACCTTTCAGGATGCGGTATCCATGACCGGAGGACTGTATACATTGATGGGATTTTTGATAAGGCATTCCAGCGGGGGAAAGAAACGGGAGGATTTTCAGGCGGATTATGTAAACCGCGCGATGCAGTATATTGCGGAGAAATATTCTTATCCGATCTCTGTGGAAGATATCGCCTTATTTACCGGCGTCAGTCGAAGCTATCTGTATCGTCTGTTCCGAAACAGTATCCGCCAGTCGCCAAAGGAATATCTGCTGGAATATCGGATTCGGCAGGCCTGCCATCTTCTGACCAGAACGAATTATCCGGTGCAGAGCATCGCTCATTCTGTGGGGTTTGAAGATAATCTTTATTTTTCGAAAGTGTTTAAAAAGTATATGGAGTGTACACCTTCGGAGTACCGAAGCAGGCATCATTGATAGAAAGGCAAAATAGACTATGATAAAAAAGAAACAGAAAATGCAGTTCAGATATTATAATATGGAAAATGGTGAACAGGTGCTGCCTCTCCTGGGTGAGAACTGGCGGAGAGCCTATGGAAAGGGAATCAATGAACTGCATTTTCATAATTATATGGAAATCGGAATCTGTTATGATGGCTGCGGGAATACCATACTGGGAGATTATGTGACCAACTTTGAGGGAGGCTGCATGTGCATCATACCGGCCAATTACCCGCATAATAACATATCGAAAGATGGGACGCTGGCCTACTGGGAATGGATGTATTTCGATATCGAAAAGGTTCTGTTGGATATGAAGGAAATGTCCAGCAGCAAGATGGATGAGGAATACCTGCTGACTGTCATCAATTCATCGCCGCTTTTTTTCTATCGAAGCGACCATAAAAAAATCAGTAATATCATTATGGAGATTCGTAATGAATGTGACAGGAAGGACTATCTGTACTGGGAGAAAACAAGAGGACTGCTGCAGACTTTCGTGGTGGAGCTTCTGCGGATACAGAATATCATCAGTGATATGCCCCGGAAAAATCCTAGGAGTGTCGAGATTGTGCCGGCATTAAATTATGTGAAGGTGCATTATAGGGAGGATCTCAGGATTCGCGATCTGGCGGAGGTATGTAATATCAGTGAAAGCCATTTCCGGAGAGTGTTTAAAGATTGTATGGATGTTACGCCGTGTGATTATGTGAATATGATTCGAATTAATGAAGCCAATAATTTGATGCTGGTCAGCCATTCTACCATGGAAGAGATTGCTTTTCAGGTAGGATATAGTAACGTGTCGACTTTTAACCGGAATTATAAAAAGCTGATTGGCATGACACCGTATCAGTGGAAGCGTTCCCCGGAAAACCGTGTCGGTCAGATGTCGGGAATAAAAAGCACTTTGAAAGGATGGATGTAAGTTGGATTATAAGATGACAAAGGAAGTTCATAAAAAAATGAAGTTTTCCACGAAGGTATTGATGAAGGTGATGATTGTACTGTGTGTGCTGTTTATCCTCGCGGGCATCGTGCTCGACCGGGGGATGCTTTTTTTGGCTTTTCTCACAGCGGGACTGTATTTTCTCTATGAGACTTATGCCGTGAAGGATTATGAATATGTGATGGAAGGAGACGATTTTTCCATCATGGTGATCAAGGCCAAACGGAGACGGAAAGAAGCACATGAACTGAATCTCGGCGAGCTGGAGGTGCTGGCACCCAACTGGCATGATGCAGTAGCGAAATACCGGAAAAACGGCGGCACGGTAAAGATTCACAAGTACGATTATACCTCGTATGACCCGGACATCCCTTTTTATACCATGATTATCACGGAAGACCGGAAGAAGATCAAGCTCCTTCTGGATCTGGAAGAGGATATGCTCCTGGCGATGAAGCACAAATACCCCCAGAAGGTATATCTTTCTTGAATGACAGAAGTCTGTCCTGAGAGATAAAAACGGGTTGCCCTACGTGGAATAAAAGGACATTTGCCAAAAACGGCACAAAAATATATCTTTAAAAATAACCTGGATGTGAGAACCTGGAAAACATCCAGGTTATTTTTATCTTATAGGTAACTTCGTTCCTATAAGATAAAAACGCTCCGCTATGGATGCGCACTCTTTCTTATGTAAAATTTATATAAAAAGTCGAAAATGCCCGTTTTTTGATTAGATATGAACACTATAGTAGGACATATACAAGTATAATATAGACAATAGACAATATTTTTTGGAAGATTTTTTGTGCAGATTGTACAAGACCTTCCGAGAGAAAAGGAGGATTAAAAAATGAAGAAGAAATTAATCGCATTATTACTTACCGGGGTTATAGTATTCTCTCTGGCTGCATGTGGAAGCAGCAGTAGCAGCAGCGAGGGCGATACTTCCGCGGCATCCGAAGAAGCGGCGGATGACGGATCCGAGAGCATGGGTTCGAGTGATGACGAGAACACATTAACCATCGCGGCATGGGATGCATCTTTTAACATTCCGGCACTGGAAGCAGCAGCGGAGGTTTACAAAGCGAATGTAAATCCTGACTTTGTTCTGGATCTTCGTGAACAGTCTGAAGCCTCTGATATTGAGACAGCCATTACGACAGCGGCTTCCGCAGGCAACTATGATACTCTGACAGATATCGTTCTCTTCCAGGATCACTATATTGAGTCTTATGTATCCGATTATCCGGATGCATGGCTGTCTATCGATGACATCGACATCAACTGGGATGATTTCCAGTCAGAAAAACTTACTTATTCCACGATTGACGGCGTTCATTATGGCGTGCCGATGGATAGCGGTACCGTTATCTGTGCTTACCGTGTTGACCTTCTAGAAGAGTGCGGTTATACGATCGATGATCTGATAGGAATCACATGGGATGAGTTCACTGAGATTGGTAAAGTTGTAAAAGAAACAACCGGCAAATATCTTATGTGTATAAACGGCGACAGCGGTGACCTCGTTTATATGATGCTTCAGGCAGAAGGCGTGTCCCAGTTCCAGGACGGTGCTCCTTACATCACAGAGAATGAGACATTGAAAGAAATAGTGCAGACGATCGTTGATATGGCGAATGAAGGTGTTCTTCTTCTTACCAACAGCTGGTCTGATTACACAGATACCGCGATCCAGGGCGACCAGGTTGCCGGCGTTATGAATGGTAACTGGATCATCCCAACCATCGAGAAGGTAGAAGCGAACAGCGGACTTTGGGAGATTACCACGATGCCTACACTGACAGGCGCGGAAGGTTATGCTGCTAATGGTGGTTCGGCTCTTTATATCACAGCGAACTGTTCTAATGTAGACCTGGCAAAAGACTTCCTCGCTTACACATTCGGCGGCGGCGAAGGAGCAATCGATACGTATGATGTAGCTCTGACTGACGGCGGTGTTATCTCTACCTACACACCGGCAGGCGAATCTGATGTTTACAATCAGGGTGTTGCGTACTTCAATGATACAGCAATCTATGCGGACATCGTAGAATATGGTACACATGTACAGACAATTGAACAGAACCCATATCATTATTCCTGCGGTACGCAGATAGCTGCAGCGATTGTTAATATCATTAATGGTTCTGATCTGGATGCCGCTCTTCAGGATGCGGAGGATCAGCTGAACTTCGAGATGGGTAACTAATTTCGCAGTCATGAAGTCGCGGACGATACTATAAATATTATGAATAATAATCAAAATCTATATGATAACATAGTATTATGAGATGAGGACGGGGGAAACGATTTTCCGTTTCCTCCGTTTATTTTGGAAGAAGGAGGATTCCGAGTGGAGAATAAGAAAAAAGGTATGACACTGCAACAGAAGCAGTCCATGTCCGGATGGATATTCCTGGCGCCAGCCACGATACTGATCGCGATCATGAGTTTCTGGCCTATGATCAGCGCTTTCATGACATCCTTTAAGACTGGTTCCAGCGCAAATATGCAGTGGGCAGAGCCGCTTTGGTATAACTACGCGAGAATGTTCAAAGATAAACTATTCATTCGTTCCGTAGGAAATACGTTCCTGTATCTGATCATTCAGGTGCCAATCATGCTGATTCTTGCTATTCTATTGGCACAGTTGTTAAATAACAAGGATTTGAAACTTAAGGGCTTTTTCCGTACATGTGTATTCCTTCCATGTGCGACGGCTCTTGTTTCCTACTCCTTGATTTTTAAATCATTGTTTGCTACGGAAGGATTGATTAACAGCATTCTTGTGAATCTGGGCATCTTGCAGGAGAATTATAATTTCCTGGGAACTTCAGCCAGCGCGAAGGCGGTTATCATTATCGCGCTGATTTGGCGTTGGACAGGATATAACATGGTATTTTATCTGGCAGGTCTGCAGAATATCGAGTATTCGGTATATGAGGCGGCCAAGATTGACGGTGCGAATGGCTGGCAAACCTTCTGGGGCATTACAGTTCCTTTGCTGCGGCCGACGATCATCATGACGTTCATCATGTCGATCAATGGTACCTTGCAGTTATTCGATGAGTCCGTCAACCTGACTAACGGTGGTCCGGCGAACTCGACAATCAGTATGTCGCACTACATATATAATAATACCTTTGGTACCGGTGTGGCGAACTTCGGATACGCGACGGCCATGTCCTTCTGTGTATTTATTATGGTAGGTATTCTGGCATTGATTAATATGAGAGTAGGTGATACACGTGACTGAGAAAAAGAACAGAAGTATGATTCAGCGACGCCTGATCCCGACATATATTTTCTTGATTATCGTAGCATTTATTTCCGTATTCCCGTTTTACTGGATGATATCCGCTGCGACCAATACATCTTTTGATGTGGCAGGTGGCAGGATTTTGCCGGGAACCTATCTGTTGCAGAATTTTAAAAACTTGATTTCAGGATACGATCTTTGGGACGCGATGGGAAATTCTTTTCTCTATGCGATTGTCCAGACCGTTTTGGCAATGTTGGTCTGCTCTCTGGCCGGCTTTGGTTTTGAGCTGTATCATGATAAAGGAAAAGATATGGTATTCACCATTCTGCTTCTGGCGATGATGATTCCTGGTGTTGCGACCATGATTCCTTTGTTTAAGATGGTTTCAAGGATGGGACTGCTGAACTCGGTTTGGGGCTTTATCCTGCCAGCGATTTCGACGCCGTTCCTGATCATGATGTTCCGTCAGAACTCGAGAAACTTCCCGAGAGAAGTTATGGAAGCGGCTCGTATTGACGGATTGACAGAGATTCGGATTTTCTTCCAGATGTATATTCCGATGATGAAATCAACCTACGCGGCAGCAGCTGTTATCACCTTCATGAACGCATGGAACGCGTATCTTTGGCCGAAGGTAATCATGACAGATTCGACTGCCCAGACGATGCCGATGCTGATTGCCAACATGGCTTCCGGATACACGACCGACTATGGTGTGCTGATGTTAGGCGTCTTGTTCTGTTCCATTCCGACGATGGTTATTTTCTTTGTGCTGCAGAAACAGTTTGCAGAAGGTATCACAGGCGCTGTCAAATAGAATTTTTATATTGTTAAAGCACAGCAGGTCTCTCGTGTCTGTCCATACTGGCAGTGAGCTGGTATGGTAGATTGCGGCAGACTGCTGATGATATGATGTATGGTCCGGCATCCCTTTGCAGTATATTTGCTGGGGTGCCAGTCTCTTTTTGTCAAAAATGTTACTATAATTTACTATGGAAGCCCCGGACAGCGGCGATGCAGACTGCATGCTTGCATGCAAGGATACATCGACTTTCATTCATAGTGGTGCCTGTGAAGCAGGCATGTCAGTTTACTATGAATGAAAGCCCTGTTAATCGGCTTTCGCACTTTGGTGTAGCCAGCAATAGTGAAGTCATTCACAGAAAGGAGCAGGAAAATAAGATGGGAGAATTCATTCTGAATGTAATCCACAGACCGGAAATGGTTCCGGAATATTCGGCGACAGTGACCGGTCACGGGAAAGAAGAAGATATCGCCGACAAGAAATTATTGACAGAATCTCTGGATATTTTTAAGACCCAGCAGCGTCTGGCACACGAAAATGGTCTTAAAGTTACGATTCATATGACGTATGCTTCGCTGTTTAATGAAGAGGCGGTACAGATTGCCAAAGACGATCATGAGAAATATGGCGATGAGATAGCGTTATCTCTGTTGGGACTTCCCTGCGAGCAGTTCCGGGAAAAATATCAGACGAAAGACTTTTGTATCTGGATGTTTTCCATGGAAGATAAGAAAGCCATAGTCGATGACGTATTCGGCAAATTCCACGATATCTTTGGTTTTTATCCGGAATCCACAGGTTCCTACTACATGGATGCCGATCTCACGAACTATATTAAGGAGACCTACCCTTCAGTGAAATGTGCGATTGCTACCTGCTGGGAGGAAGGCCCAAAGGCTTATCATACCTGCAACAATTCCTGGTATACGCTGTTTGACGGTGGACCATGGGCGCCATGGATTCCATCGAAACAAAATACACATGCCCCGGCGGCCAATGAAGAAGAGGATAGTGGCATCGTGGCCATTCCGCATCTTTCGCGTGATTTACTGGCCTGCTATGATGGTAATGGATCGAACTTTGGAACCCATCCGCAAAATGTACTCCGTGGCATGATTTATGATTCCGATACCTGGGAATATCCATATCTGTATAATCTGATCGACCAGTACCGTGACCTGGAAAAATACAATAATGGCTATGCCTATAATATGATGTTTGTGGGACCAGGGTGGATGAATAAGATGGGTCGCTGGGAGGCGCCTTATGAGCTGCTCTATAAGTCCTATTCGGATGGTTGTAAATATTATGGTGATTTGAAGAAGCAGGACAAATTGATTGATATGACGATGTCAGAGTTCGCCGATTATTATCGGAAGAAGAAGACTTATACAGAACCGGAATGCGCTCTCTGGCGCGATATTTTATACGGCTCAGACAAACAGCTGTTCTGGTATACGGATCCTTACATGAGAGCCGGCGTCAATATGGATCAGGGAGGGGCCATTTTTGATCTGCGGCCTTACGCGGCGAAACTGCGGTGGGAAGTTGGTATCGGTACGAAGCATGTACAGGATGCCTCCTATCCATTTTTGATTCAGGAGAAATACCGTGCGGGGTACTTCACCCATTATGCAGGGGAAGGCACGATTCGCAGTGCCAAGATCTGCTATAAGCGAGAAGAGGTGGATCTGTGCTTGTGCCGTACGAAGGCACATTTCTCTCAGGAAGGCGCGGCCAGAATCCTGACATTAGATCCGGTGGATATCGAATTTTATGATCTGACCGTGAAGCTGCAGACCAGAATATATTTCGCGGAAGGTACAGGAAGTATTCGTATTGAGCGGGAGATTTTCGAGATGAGTAATCCGGACGTTCAGATTGAAATAAATGAATATATGGTAGCATGCTACGGAACCACCGAATATCTGGAAGATATGAGTGGTATCATCCTTCGATGTGAAGGCAAAGAAGCGCAGGAATCCAAGGAGATTATTTACGAATATAAGTGCAGAGAAGAAAGCCTGGAGGATGCCGCGCAGGTATCTGCTGTGATTCCAGCCATCGAGACCAGGGTTTCCATGAAAGCATCCGAAGGTGGAACAGGTTATGTGCGGGAAGGATATGCATTTTCTCCGATGTTTACGCTCGGTTACAAGAAAAAAGTATCAGATAAGGAGGTCTTTGCGACATGGCTCAATCTGGAAAAGGCAAATTAAATTACAGATGTCCTTCCTGTTTTATGAGGGATCTGGATATCGATATGTTCTACGATAAGGAAAAGAAGGAATATTATTGCCTGCGCTGCCAGTTTACGGGCAGTGAAGCAGACGTCCTCGAAGGAAATGAAATCGTGAGAATCAAATATAAGGCGATGCTTAATCGATTTACCAAATTTGATTTTGATTAGTGTCATTCATACTCATTTAATAACAGTTTACGGATGTCGTTTCTGCCATTGACTCTAATTCCGGTCCGAACTCGCTTGATAACAGCTTACGGATGGCATGGGCAATAGCATTTCGAGGTATTTCAAGATATTTCAAGGTATTTCGAGCTATGCTTCTGGCTTTTTGGCCCAGATTTGTGATTTACTTGAATGCTCATGGTAAGTTATGCTTCTTTTGCTGATGAGAGATGCCGATTATCTGATAAAGAATTTTCGAGGAGGATTGCAGGCATAAAAGGTGGAGTCTGGTACAATAGGGAGCTATATAGATTCGATTAACGAACAACAGGAGGAATTGCAATGATGAAAAAAATGATATATGGCGTGGACCTGGGCTGGGTCACTCAACTGGAATCCATGGGATATCGATGGTTGAATGAGAGCGGAGAGGAAGTAGATATCCTTGCCGCTTCCGAAGAGATGGGTGTGAATGCCGTAAGGCTGCGGGTTTTTGTCAATCCTCCTTACAGTGCCTTCTGGCAGAAACGGGAAGACGAGACCTGTATGCTTGGGTACTGTGACGCAGAGAGTGTTCTGGAAATGGCGGAGCGCGTGAAGGTGGCAGGCATGCAATTGATGATTGATTTTCACTATAGTGATTATTTTGCGGACCCGCAGTACCAGTTGATGCCGAAAGCGTGGGAGGATGCCAATGAAGAGCAACTGGAACAACACGTCTATGGACATACGAAAGAAGTTTTGCAGTTACTGAGTGATCACAGCATTGTTCCAGACTGGGTGCAGGTTGGCAACGAGATTAATCATGGGATGATGTGGCCAGCGGGAAGTTTGGAACAAGAGCCGGAGCAGTTGGTTCGCCTCCTGAATGCCGGATATGAAGCGGTGAAAGCGGTTTGTCCGGATTGTCAGGTCATCACGCATTTGGCTTCTGTCTGTTCGGAAGAATTATGCGAGCCTTTCCTGAAGAATTTCTTTGCGCATCAGGGGAAGACAGATATCCTTGGGTTTTCCTACTACCCTTACTGGGAACGATTCAAGAGCGATAAGGATCGCCTGGCAGTATACCTGAAACGATATGCGGCAGAGTACCATAAGCCGGTGATGATTGTCGAAGTAGGCGGTCCGGATACGGACGAAGAAGAATGCTATCGCATCGTCCGAGATGCGATTGAGGCCATGAAAGAGATGACGAATCAGGAAGAGGTTGGCGTTTTTTATTGGGAATCGGAAGCGATATCCGACATTTTGCCAGACCATTATCCGTTGTGTGCGTCAAAGCTGGTGGGAGAGAAGACATTGCGATATAATATGGCATTGTGCGCTTTTCGGGAGGACCAAGAGTGATATGGTAGAAGTACTATTGAAATCACATTAATCGCCCATTTCGCCTCTTTTCAATTGACGGCATAAATAGTGATGGAGATGTATTTTCTGCACGATACTATTAACTATTGGGAAACATTTCGTAAAAACAGTATAAAACGTTACATAAAGCGGCACCTCGATGGTGGCTAAGAGTTTTAGCCCCTGTCGGGGTGCATTTTTCTTGATATACCCAAAACACTGACAAACCTATAATCCTTGACAAAATCTGAATATGTTCCGATTGTTACCCATTCAGTCTTCTTGATACAGATCAATTTCTCAATTATATATATCGGATTGTATTATTTTACTCTCCGTACAGACTAATTTTTTTGATTCAGACATATTGGTCCGTATTATTTCATTTCACGTACGGACTAAATTTTCGATTCTAACATATTGGTCCGTATTATTTCAT
>JAJQDO010000033.1:18613-25538 GCA_021202175.1 Clostridiales bacterium
CGTACGGACTAAATTTTCGATTCTAACATATTGGTCCGTATTATTTCATACTCCGTACGGACTGATTTTATGATTTTGACATATTGGTACGTATTCTTTTCCTTTCCGTACGGATTGTTTTTATAATTCTGGTATTTCCGTTTGCTTATAGGCTATCTCATATCCCATGAATCGGTAGTTCAAATCATGAAACAAAAAATGTAAATAATTTACATAAACTCTTTTCATAATTACATAATTGTGATAAACTTACACTGTTATCAGTACAATAAGCGGCAACAAAATTATCTGCAATGATTCGCATATGATGTAAACGGTGAGATGGTTTGTTTATTATTTAATCTGGTGTTTATTAAAAGAAAAATACTTGTATCAGCTGTTCCAGACACCAGGCATAATTGATTTCATTTACGGTGGCTTCTGCAGTAACCGGGTAAGTTCGATACACTTCTCCACCAATAGACAGTGTGACCGAACCGATAGCGTCACCTTTGCTGACAGGGGCAGAGAGAGTGTCCGGGATATCTGTGGTGATGGAAACGGCTTCGGTCTCGTTTAACAGCAGGGTGACGGAATCAGGAGCTGAGATAGCGCAGACGTCACTCTGTCCATGTTCTATAGAAAGTTGCGTAAGAATGTTGTCGCCCAAAGAAATGGTGGTGTTTGTAAAGTTTTCCACGCCATAATCCATCAGTTTTCTGGTATCGGTCCATTTATAAGTACGGTTCGGCGGCCATCCGCTGCCAAGAACGACAGAGATGAGCAGCCGGTCGTCGGTTTCCACTGCACCGACAAAGCAGTAACCGGCCTTTCCCGTGTAGCCAGTCTTTACGCCGATGGCACCGGGATAGGAAGAGAGGAAAGCATTTTTGTTGCTGAGCGTATAAGATTACCCGCTGGAGATTTCCTTGATAGTATAGGACGTTTCATGGATAATGGCACGAAATTCTTTGTTGGTAAGAGCATGGCAGGTGATAATAGCCAGATCGGTGCAGGTGGTATAATGATTGTCGCTGTCCAGGCCGTTAGGGGTTTCAAAAGAAGTGTGATAGCAACCATAGGACCTGGCCTGTTCTGTCATGGCCAGGCAAAAATCTTCAACGGAGCCACTGATATGTTCTGCGATTGCTATGGCGACATCATTATAAGATTCCAGCATGAGGGCGTAGAGTAGGTCGGATAGGAGAAACTGGTCACCTTCGGAGGCACCAAGGTGAACCTTGGGAGCGGAAACCGCTGTACTGGAGAATGTGACTTTGTCCGACAGGTTTCCGTGTTCCAGCGCATAGAGGCAGGTCATGATTTTGGTGGTGCTTGCCATGGGAAGTTCGGTGGTCTCTTCCTTGCCAAAGAGGACTCTCTGATTACTCCCATCCATAAGAATGGCGGCTGTGGCGTAAAGGTCTTCGGGAGCTTCCGCAGCCAGCAGATGGTCGGCAGCAAGGGGACGACAGACGAATATAAAAAAGATGCATATGGATAATATCGTTTTTTTCAAAGGAGACCTCCTTTGGGGATGATGACATTTTGTGATAAGCACGCTGACCGGAGATAATGTTGCTGTAGGATGAAAGCATGGGTGTGTATGGAAAGTTGTTATTTTATAGTGATTTATAGTGAACGACAAAAATAATTTGTCGTTCAAGATGATGCACACGATCGCACAAGGAATGGCTGCTTCCGCAGTCTGCAATCGGCGCGATAGCAAACGACATAAAGTCATTTACTATAAATGTTATGCCGGAAAACAGCGATATATGATAATTTGTAAAATGAATGACAGAAGAAGGCCTTGAGATTTCGGAGTTGTTTGTGTAAAAAGATGTGTCCATAATGATGGTACTACACTAATTCGAGTGTCCACTGTTATGGGTATATAATGCTGGATTTACTTTATGGTTGATCAGGAGGAGATTTATGTTTTATCGTTGTAAAAATTGCGGGGGAAATGTAACCTATCACCCGGAAAAGAAAAAAATGATCTGTGAGAGTTGTGGGAGTGAGGAAAGCCAGCAGATGATACCGCAGCAGGAAGTGCATATCTGCAGTAACTGTGGTGGGGTGATTGAGACTACGGAACATACCCTGGCCTGTCGGTGCCCGTTCTGCCAGACTTTTCACATTTTGGAGGATCAGATGGAAGGAGAGCGGAAACCGCAGTTGATTTTACCGTTTCGCATCGGGAAGCATCAGGCGACAGAGATGCTGCAGAAGAGCTTCGCGGGAAAACTGTTTTTGCCGGCTGACTTCTGTTCCGTTTCCAGTCTGGAAACCATGCAGGGGGTTTATGTACCATTTTGGATGTACGACCTTCACAGCCATATCCATTTTGAAGGAGAAGGAGACCGGGTCAGAGTCTGGAGACAGGGAGATTATGAATACACGGAAACCAGGATATTCCGCATTGTGCGGGATTTTGAGGTGGATTACGATAAGGTGCCGGTGGATGCCTCTATCGTCATGGAAGATGATATGATGGACTTGTTGGAACCTTTTGGATATGACGAGCTGGGAGATTTTGCGCCGGAATATCTGTCCGGTTTTCAGGCAGACAGCTACGAGGAAAGCAGTGAGCAGGTTTTGCTGAGGGCGGAACAGAAAGTGGACCGATATTCTGAAGGCTATCTGGCAGAACAGAATGCAGGCTATGCTGTCATCCGGCCGTTTTCTAACCGTAAGAATAACCAGGTGAAGCAGTCATCCTTTGCATTTCTTCCGGTGTGGAGATACATATATCGCTATAATGGGAAGGATTACACCTTTTATGTGAATGGACAGACGGGTAAGACCATTGGTGCGCCGCCGATCAGCTGGACGCGGCTGGCCGGTCTCAGTGCCGGAACCTTTGTGGTACTATTCTTTTTCCTCAGAATGTTATTTTATTTTCTGGAGGTGCTGTAGAGCAATGGATGTGTTTCAAATAAGAAATATGCTAAATAAGAGAAATGCGAAACAAGGAATATGCGAAACAAGAAATATGCGAAACAGAAATAAGGGATATGCGAAATAAAGGATATGTTATAGATAAACGGAGGTGCTGTAAATGAACAGATTATACCGCAATGTTGTTACCGGCCTATTGATTGCTGCTCTTGCTTTGGGCGGATTGGGACTGTTCCTTCAATATGGTGTCTTTCAGGGTATCCTGGCATCGAAAACCGAGCGGACGAACACCGAATGTCTGACGGACGAGAGAGTTTTTGATAATGCGGATGTATTGACAGATAGTGAAGAAGAGAGACTTCGCAATCTGATTGCGAAAAAAGAAAAGGTGATCGGGGCAGATATCGTGCTTGTCACGATTCGAGATTCGAGCATCAATGATTATTACTCCATCCGGGAATACGCGCAAAACTACTACGAGGAGAATCTGTTTGGCTGGAATGAAGCGAACGGAGATGGAGTGATTTATGTGGATAACTGGGCCACAGGATACTGCTGGATGTGCACGACGGGGCGGGCGGCAGAGAAGCTCGATGATAACACGATACAGTATATTATTGACCGGACGAACGATATCGTGAACAGCTATCCCTTCCGCGCTTATCGGACGATGGTGCGGGAGACGGCGTCAGAGATGCAGAACCTGAATCTTTTCCATTTTCATGTGAAAAACATCTGGCTGCTTCTGGTGGCACTGGTGATTACCGTGGCGGTCGTTGTTATCAATTTGATGAATAATAAGGGGGAAACGACGACAAACAGGTCCACTTATGTCCCGGAAGGTGGCGTGAAGATGAATGAGAGACAGGATTTCTTTTTGCGTTCCCATGTGCATCGCGTGAGGATAGAACGTGATCATGGCTCAGGTGGCGGTCATGGCGGCGGTGGCGCCATCGGAGGCACCGGGGGTCACGGAGGCGGTGGCGGACGGCATTAAATTTTAAACATGCTTAGGCATGAAGTGATGGAAACATTCTTGCTAATGGCCTGTAATTGTGTTATGTTTTATTATTATATGATGGGAGTGTCAAAGGGCAGGAACATTCATCAGCAGAGTCAGGGCTGGTTTTTAAAGGTGGCGGGTGTACGTCACCACCTGGAACATGATATCAGAAATAAAAAAGGAGCGACAGGAATGGCAAATATTATTTCAGACGAGACGATTGAATATGTCGGGATTCTTGCGAAGCTGGAACTCTCTCCACAGGAGAAGGAGCAGGCGAAAAAAGACATGGCAAATATGCTGGATTATATCGATACATTGAATGAACTGGACACCAGCGGTGTGGAACCGATGAGCCATGTTTTTCCGGTGCATAATGTATTCCGGGAAGATGTGGTGACGAATGGAGACGACAGAGAGGCGATTCTTGCAAATGCACCGGAATCGAAAGAAGGAGCTTTCGTGGTTCCGAAGACATTTGATTAGGAAGCAGGAGGACTGGTATGGGATTGATGGACTATACAGCCGTAGAGCTGGGAAAGAAGATACGAGCGGGAGAGATAACAGCCATGGAAGCGGCACAGGCAGCGATGGACGCCATAGAAGCCGGGGAAGGTTCCTATCACTGTTATGTCACCGTATCAGATAGAGAAAATGTTTTAAAAAGAGCACAGGAAGTGCAGACGCTGATCGAAAACGGAACCTTGACTGGCCCGCTGGCCGGTGTGCCGGTGGCAATCAAGGATAACATGTGCACGAAAGGGACTTTGACGACCTGCAGTTCGAAGATTCTTTCGGATTTTGTGCCGACCTACACGGCAGAGGCAGTGTGTAATCTGGAAAAGGCCGGAGCGGTCATCATCGGGAAGACGAACATGGATGAGTTCGCCATGGGGAGTACCACGGAGACATCTTATTGTGGACCGACGCAGAATCCATGGAATACAGAACATGTTCCCGGCGGTTCTTCCGGCGGTTCCGCAGCAGCGGTGGCAGCGGGCGAGTGTGGATATTCTATCGGTTCAGATACCGGTGGCTCTATTCGCCAGCCGGCATCTTATTGTGGCGTGGTTGGCATGAAACCTACCTACGGGACAGTATCTCGTTATGGATTGATCGCCTACGGTTCTTCGTTAGATCAGATTGGACCCCTTGCCAAAGACGTGAGAGACTGTGCGGTGATTTTGGAGACGATTGCTTCGTACGATGAAAAAGACAGTACTTCCGTGAAGCGGGAAGATTACGATTTTACTTCCGCGTTGGTGAATGATGTAAAAGGACTTCGTATCGGTATCCCGAGGGATTATTTTGGCGAGGGACTGGACAGTGAGGTGAAAGAGGCGGTTCTTTCCGCCGTGAAGGTCCTGGAACAGCAAGGTGCTGTCGTGGAAGAATTCGATTTAAGCCTCGTGGAGTATGCGATTCCGGCTTACTATGTCATCGCCTGCGCGGAGGCCAGCTCCAATCTGGCTCGGTTTGACGGCGTAAAATATGGATATCGTACCAGCGAATTTGAAGGATTACACCATATGTATAAAAAGACTCGTTCTGAAGGCTTTGGGGAGGAAGTAAAGCGACGGATCATGCTCGGTTCTTTCGTGTTAAGTTCCGGATATTACGATGCGTATTATCTGAAAGCACTCCGCACGAAAGCACTGATCAAACAGGCTTTCGACAAAGCCTTTGCGCGCTATGACGTTATTTTGGGACCGGCAGCACCGACGACGGCACCGAAGCTGGGCGACAGTCTGAGCGACCCGATTAAGATGTATCTCGGAGATATCTACACGATTTCTGTCAACCTGGCAGGGCTGCCGGGCATCACCGTGCCCTGTGGTATGGACAGTAAGGGTCTTCCGATCGGCGTGCAGATGATCGGAGATTGTTTCAAAGAAAAAAATATCCTTCGCGCGGCATATACCTATGAGCAGAATCGAGGATTTCAGCTTCGCGACCTGGCAGGAAAGGGGGCTAAATAGATGAGTACACGATACGAAACCGTTATCGGCCTGGAAGTCCATGTGGAATTGGCGACGAAAACGAAGATATTCTGTGGCTGCAGTACGGAGTTTGGCGGTCAGCCAAACACGCATACCTGTCCGGTCTGCACGGGCATGCCGGGTTCCCTGCCCGTACTCAACAAGAAAGTGGTGGAATACGCAGCTGCCGTGGGATTGGCGACCAACTGTACCATCACGCAGAATTGTAAATTTGACCGCAAGAATTATTTTTATCCCGATAACCCGCAGAATTATCAGATATCGCAGCTGTATTACCCGATTTGCCGTGATGGGCATGTGGATATTAAAGTAAATGGAAAAGAAAAAAGTATCGGTATCCACGAGATTCATATGGAAGAAGATGCCGGCAAGCTGATTCATGATCCGGCAACGGGAAATTCTCTGGTGGATTTCAACCGCAGCGGCGTGCCGTTGATTGAGATAGTTTCTGAACCCGACATGCGCTCTGCAGAAGAGGTCATCGCCTATCTGGAGAAGCTGCGCATGATTATCCAGTATCTGGGTGCTTCGGACTGTAAGCTGCAGGAGGGCTCCATGCGGGCCGATGTCAATCTCTCGGTTCGCCCGGTCGGTGAGGAAGCTTATGGCACCAGGACAGAGATGAAGAATCTGAACTCGTTTAGCGCGATTGCCCGGGCCATTGAAGGAGAGACGGAACGGCAGATTGATCTGATTGAGGACGGAGGAAAGGTTATCCAGGAAACCCGCCGTTGGGATGACGATAAGGAATACTCTTATCCGATGCGTTCCAAAGAGGATGCCCAGGATTACCGTTATTTCCCGGAACCGGACCTGGTACCGATCGTGATTTCCGACGCCTGGCTGGACGAGATTCGGGCGAGACAGCCGGAATTTCGTGATGAGAAACAGGCCCGTTATAAAGAAGAGTATGGTCTGCCAGAGTATGATATCGACATCCTCACTTCGGATAAAAAATTGACGGATCTCTTTGAATGCTGTATCGAGTTGGGCGCTGCACCCAAAGAGGTATCCAACTGGCTCATGGGCGATACCATGC
>JAJQDO010000075.1 GCA_021202175.1 Clostridiales bacterium
GTGATAGCTTCATCATAATCTAATCCCTGTTCCTTTAAAAATAAAATCAGTCGTTCTTTATCTTTTCCTGTAAAAGGATGTCCTGTTCTTTCATTATAAGAAATGTCCATGTTACCCTCCCTGTTCTCTAAAAGTTAGATTCTCTAAAAGTGAGATTCTCTAAAAACGAGATATTGCTGCCAGATGTTTTATATTTGAAAGAATGTGGTCGTAATCCCATTCGCTTTAGATGATGGATTAAGACCACAAAGATATAGTTTACATTGGCATAGTTACGTTAATCAGAATAGTCGCTTATAGATTCCAGGATGTCTTTCTCATCATAATCCCATCTTTTTTCGTCTTCATATTGTGCAAAGTCTGGATGAATACGTGTGTTCATGACGTAAGTGCCAAAAAGGTGGGCGAAATCGATAGAGTTGAGTTGTATTTTCTGATTTATAGATGAGTAAGTTTGTAATGCTGCGTTCATATGTTTTCCTCCTTATATAATAGTAAATATAATGAAATATGGTTAACATTCCTATAGTTAATGCTGTTGCGGTTAGAAATTATCTCTGACAGATTCGTTATGTTGCTTCAAATGATGTCGTCTTATATTCCTTAACCTTATGTTATGACTATAACAGACATTTTTTAAGAAATCTAATTGAGAGAACGTATAGTAATATGCAAAAAAAGAATAGTTCATATTGAAAAATGAGATGAAAAATGGTAGAATTATAAAATCACAAATGTGATATTATATAACAGATGGGATGATAAGATGCATTGTAGATATCAAGTCGTAAGCATGTGTTTATGAAAGGCGCGAAGAAAAAGTGAAAGATCTTGATTGGGAAATCATATATGAACTATATAAAAATCCGAATTTGACGAAAGTTGCCAGTATTCTGTATATGACACAGCCTTCCCTTACCAGACGTTTGAAGCAGATAGAAGAGGAATTTGGCGTCCAGTTGGTTTACAGGACATCGAAAGGATTAGTGTTTACGAAGAAAGGGGAGTATCTGGCAGAACGGGCTAAAATATATCTGGACTTTATGAAAGAGACGAAGCACACCTTGCAGGATGAGAACGCAGGTGATGAAGAACAGATTACAATCGGCGCCGCATTTACTTATAGCAAATATACGTTGCCGGAGGTTTTGGTGCCTTACATTGAAGAGCATCCTCAGGTACATTTTAATGTTATCAATGATTCCAGTGATGAGCTATTTAAACAGATGATGGAAGGGCTCCTAAATGTGGCATTTGTTCGAGGAGATTATGAAGGTGCGGTTAATCGAATTCTCATCAGCCAAAATGAAGCAGTGCTTATTTCAAAAAAACCTATAGTACAGATAGAAGACCTTAAGCATATGACTCGCATTGATTATAAAATGAGTGAAAAGGTAAAAAAGCAGTTAGATGCTTGGTGGAATTGTTATTTTGAAGAGGATTCCTCTCAGAAGATGACAGTAGGCTTTTTGGATTTTGCCTGTCAGCTTATTGATAAAGACTTTGGATATACTGTTTGTTTTCTGCCTGAAAATTTTGAGAATAAGTATCATTTGTTCATTACTCCACTGGAAGATAAAGAAGGCAACCGTGTCATTCGCAACACATGGTTTCTTTACACAAAGAATAAACGTTTGCCGGGCTATTTGCAAGAATTTATTGATTATATTGAGGAAGATGTCGCGCTGAAATCATAATGCAGTTTTTTATAGTGAACGACATCAACGTTTACTATAAATTAAGTGCTTCATTTTACATATAAGTAATCCCAGGTAGTAATTATGGACAGAATATTTTTATAGCAGATAGGAGGATCGTATATGCCTAATGATACTATGAACGAAAGAGAACGAGTCGATATGCTTGCGGAGATCGCTGATCTCTATTATAAACAGGGAAAAACGCAGGCAGAGATAGCGCGTTATTATGATACGAATCGGTTCCGCATCGCAAAATATCTGCAGGATGCACTGAATGAAAATATAGTGGAAATCCATATCCATTATTCCAGTGATCGAAATAAAGAAGCGGAAAAAGAATTGATGGAATTGTATCCTTTGAATAAGGTTTTGGTTGTGAACACAAAGTATTCTTCTAAAGTAGAAACCCAGTCTCAGGTGGGAAAAGTCGGAGCCAATTATCTAACCAGATTAATCGAGAGAAATTCAACGATTGGTGTGACTTGGGGGAAGACTCTCTACAGTATGATTTCACAGATACCAACCGTGATGTTCAACTCAGTTAATGCAGTGCAGTTAACCGGAGATCCAAAAATGATGAATCCTCTTTATGATGCAAGAGAGCTTGTCCGCTCGCTGGCCACAGCATTTAACGGAACATATTTTTATCTGAATGCACCTATATACCTTAGATTTGCTGAGCTAAAGGATATGTTATACAAAGAGCCTGTTATTCAGGAGACTATGGTTAAGGCGAAAGATATGGGAGTAATTATCAGTGGTATTGGCGGCATGTCAAGTATTCCGATGTTGAATCCGTCCGTTTATCCTTATTTGACGGAAAATGATTTGGCGTATAAGGATAAATGTATTGGTAGTTTATTTGGGTATGTTTTAGATGACAAGGGGGCAATCGCGGATATTGATTTAAATAAAAAACTGTTTTCTGTTGATTTAGATGATCTTATGGCTGTTCCACATCGTATTGTTATTGGCTATGGCAGACACAAAGTAGAAGTCATGGCTCGGGCACTGAAAAATAAGTTATACAATGCGATGGTTACAGATAATGACACAGCGATGCGTTTGATTGAAACGAGATGAATTTATGTTGATGGAAGCGGAACCGTTGATTTTGAGAAGAAGCATAGAGCGGTTATAAAAAAGGATGCACTGGATTGCGCAAGGAATGGCTGCTGGTACAACGCTCGATCAGTGACATGGTAAACGATATAGAATCGTTTTACCATTAGTTTGACATAAATAGATAGAATATGAAAAGCAGGAAGTATTAAAACGTCGATGGATATTAAGATGTTTTGATATTTCCTGTTTTATTATGTCGTCCGAAGAAGATATGAAACACGAGTCACATAAGAGCTAAAAAATAACATATGTGAATACTGTATAAAATTCAAGACAAAATTATGTGCAAATGTTATATTGACAAACAAATGTTATAATATTATAATCCGAATATACAACAAATGATAATAGCTAACACAAATGTGATACTTTAATTTATGCCAAATTATCAAAAGGAGAGTGCGTTTTATGAAACAATTTAAACCGGAGGATATCGAAAAAGCAAAAGAAAGATTTGCCGAATTGATCAAAGGGGAAGAAAATCGGATCAGCCGTATGGAAGAAAGCGGAGAACCTGTCGATTTTGAGAAATTAGATCAGATTATCGTGGGTGTTATGCCTGGTGACGGAATCGGACCGATTCTTATGCCATTAGCACTTAAAGTTATGAAAGAACTGGTTGGCGAAGAGATGGAATCAGGGAAAATTCTTATTAAAGAGATTGAAGGCATGACCATCGAAAACCGCGTGGCACAAATGAACAGCCTTCCAGAAGAATGTCTGGAAGAGATTAAAAAATGTCATGTATTATTGAAAGGACCGATGCCAACGCCGCGTCCGGGCGATGGACTTCCGCACCTCGTTTCAGCGAATTCCATGCTGCGCCGCAGCCGGGATTTATATGCTGCAGAACGGCCGATTGACATCAAAGATA
>JAJQDO010000067.1 GCA_021202175.1 Clostridiales bacterium
TGAAGCAGAATAAGAATATCCTGATAAAAAACATATATTATATGCTGTCCTATGCTTTTCAGATTTTACGGCAGTCAAATTTCGACGATATTGCCACTGAGGAATTTGATAATGTACATAATCTGTTTGCTGCCATCTTGAGCAAGGGCATTGGGCAGCAGTTAAAGCAAGGGCTATATCGGGAATATCAGAATAAAACAGAGGACATTTCGACTATGCGAGGCAGGATTGATATGCCTGGCACTATAAGGCATAAGGTCACCCGTGAGCAGGTGCTGACTTGTGAACATGATGAGCTGTCAGAGAACAATCACCTGAATCAGGTTCTGAAGACGACGGTCATGCTTTTACTCAGGAGTTGTGATGTTGACACGGAATATAAGGATATTCTAAAAAAGGAAATGCTGTACTTCTTGGATATAGATTTGATTGATCCAGCTTCTGTCCAATGGGACAGGGTTCGATTTCACCGAAACAATCAGACCTATCAGATGCTCATCAGCCTGTGTCAGCTTATTTTGCAGGGAATGCTGTTGACAACGGAGCATGGAGAACACAGGCTTGCGTCCTTCGTGGATGAGCAGCGGATGTGCCGACTGTACGAGAAGTTTATTCTTGAATATTACAGCAGAGAGTTTCCACGATTACACGTTTCCGCATCCCAGATTAGCTGGGCACTGGATGACGGCATCGGAACGATGCTGCCTGTTATGCAGAGCGATATCATGCTTTCCCGCCAGGATACAGTGTTGATTATAGATGCCAAGTATTACTCACGCACCACGCAGGAGCACTATGGTGTTCACACCCTGCACTCGAACAATATGTATCAGATTTTCACCTATGTGAAAAATAAAGATACGGAGTTCGCGGACAAGCCACATACTGTTTCGGGTATGCTGTTGTATGCCCGCACAGACGAAACCATACAGCCGGATCAGTCATATCAGATGAGTGGGAATCGGATTGATGTAAAGACGCTGGACTTAAACCAAGAATTCTCAGTTGTTGCTGAGCAGCTCAATCAGATAGCAGAGGACTTCTTTGGAGCGAAACTAAGATAGGGACACCTTTGGCTCTTATGCTCGAGGAGAAGCGCATGAGGAAAGTGATATCGATTTTTAAATTGATAAAGGGAAATTAAGGTCATTAATACAATATTTGTGTGAATAATAACATGCTGGAAATGGCAGAGGGAAGCCCATGACGGGCTCCCCTTTGGTTTGTTTGCCTTTACCACTTTGTTGGTGCCTATGCCGAAAAGGAAAAACTGAAAATCCATATCCTTTGTTGGGAGATTTGCCACGCACTACGGAGGAATTATACGGAAAATATATAAACCAGTTTGAGTTATTTACGCTGATTTCTGCAGATTCCTACTTCATAACCATCTCCTCATCTGCCGGCAGTTCCCGCAAAGGCGCTGATGGCAGTGTCTGATACCAGTAAGCGACGGAAGTATAATCATCATAACGCGGCCCGGTCCACCCGAGATTATCCAGGGTCATACGGAAACCTTTCTCGAAGTAGATAGGGTCCGGGATATGGAAACGGTACAGCAGGAATCGCTGCTGGCCGTTATAGAAGGATCTGTTATCGCCGAATATGGCATACATTCCGCTGTACAGGCCGCTGAAGGTCTGATATTGTTTTATGTATATGTCATTTCCGAATGCATAGGAACCGCCAAAATAGTCTTCGGTTCCAGTGTAATGAATGGAAGGATAGAGGTCATCGTCGATATACATGCGGGCTTCCCCTTCCACCCAGCAGGTATTATTGCCGTTCATTCCGGCTGCAAGTGTTACGCCGACAAATTGGCCTTTTCCTCGGATGCCGTCGATGACCGTGTAGGAACGGCCTTTTTGTACCGGATGTTCCTGCCGGTAGGAGGCATGGAAGTAACCGCTTTCCTGCGGGATATCGCAGTAACATCCCGTGATGATATAGTACAGATCTTTATCTGTATCGCTGCGGTTCTCCATCGTGATACGACAGTGTTTCTGAAATGGCATCTCCCAAAAGCAATTCAGGCCTCTGCCCGGCGCTACCAGAATCTGCGAGGAGTTGAGGACGGGATATCGTCCGTCACGGTCTTCAAAATTTTCATCATATGCACAGCCGAAAAAAGCGGAGATGGGCGCTTCCACGGACGGATATTCGGTATGATCCCAGAAGATGCGCAGGATGAAACTGTGGCCGACATAGCCGGTAAACCACATATTCTGGATGGTGCCGGGACCTTTTGCGTCGACCAGGGTGACGGTCTCGCCTGCGTGAATGGTCACGGTTGGGCGCAGTTTGGTGCAGTCGCCGCCCTGGGAGCCGCCTGCTCTTGTGCCAGTGGGATTTTCCACTGAAAATGCGAAGGTCCTGGCGTTATTGATCATGTAATATGGTTTCATGTATTCCTCCTGTGTGTCTAAAGCCAATGGGCTTGCGGTCGACCTGTTTCAACGATTGCAAGTCCCTGTTCCCGTGATTTATACTATCTCCGGATTCTCGTGTAACCTTATGCCAATCATTTCATGTTCATATTATAGCGAAACCCACGCATCTTCTCAATGTTTATTTTGATTTTGAATCAAAATCCGAAGCGACATTGAAATCGACATATTTTTTTCATAATTTCACAGTATTTTCACAGAAGGCGGCTGACATTTCACATTTTTTCCAAACATCCAAAATAAAATAGTACAAGAAAATAACAGGCGTGGGCTCTTAGATTTTTTCTGAGATATAAATGACAGTCGTCGCTATTTTTACGGCGATATTGGTTTGCGGAACGGGTGCCGTTTCGTTATATTTCAATGTAACGATAATTTTACCCGTCAGATGAATCATAATGCATAGGAATGCGCCTAAGTAGTAAGGAGGAAATAGTATTGATAGAAGTAAGGAATCTGACAAAAAGATATGGCAGCCATCTGGCAGTGTCGGATTTGTCGTTTGACATTACTCCGGGAAAGATCTACGGTTTTCTGGGACCGAACGGAGCTGGGAAATCTACGACGATGAACATTATGACAGGCTGTCTTGCAGCCACATCGGGCGATGTGAAGGTGGGCGGCTATGATATTTTTGAACAGCCCAGGGAGGCGAAGAGCCTGATCGGTTATCTGCCGGAGATGCCGCCGCTTTACATGGATCAGACGGCGGAAGAGTATCTTTACTTTGTCGCGCGGGCAAAGGGCTTGAAGAAAAAGGAGATTGAGGCGGAACTGGACCGGGTGATTGAGGAGACGCATATCGAGAATGTTTCCGGGAAATTGATCAAACATCTGTCGAAAGGATATCGGCAGCGTGTCGGTATTGCCCAGGCTCTGATTGGGAATCCGGAGGTCATCATTCTCGATGAGCCGACGGTCGGCCTTGACCCGGCGCAGATTATCGAGATTCGCGATCTGATCAAGACGCTGGGAGAGAAGCACACGGTGATCTTAAGCTCTCATATCCTGTCAGAAGTGCAGGCGATCTGCGATGAGGTTCTGATTATTCATCAGGGTAAGCTGGTGGCCTTCGACAAGATGGAGAATCTGGGTAAGACGCTTTCCTCCGGCAACACCGTGGAGATCTGTTGTGAGGCTTCGGCGAAAGAGGTTAAGAAGATTCTTCGTGGCGTGGATAGTATTGAGTCTGTCAATGTGACAGAGGAGAACGGCGAGACGTGTAATGCGACGGTGCATGTCGGCGAGGCGGATCCGAAAGAGGTCTGCCGCGAGATCTCCTTTGCATTTGCAAATGCTGGTAAGATCTTATTACAGTTGAATCCGGTTAAGGCGAATCTGGAAGATGTCTTTATGGAGATTACAAAGATGGATGATGTTTCCGGCGATTCTGCCGAGGCAGGGCTTTTATCTGATGTGGGTGTTCCGGCGGAGAAAGAGCCGACGGAAAAATCTGGCCAGGATATCAATGAGATATCTGTTGACGATGGAGTCGACGATGGAACCAATGGAAAGGAGGCCGAATAGAATGATTGCTGTATTAGAACATGAACTGTCTTTGTATTACCACAGTATGAAGGCTTATGTTTTTGGGGCTTTCCTGCTGGTGTTTACGGGAATCGGCTCACTGCTTTATAATATCAATGCCTCCGTGGCGAACTTTGAATATGTGTTGAGTTTTATCTCCATTACTTTTATCGCGTTGGTACCGATCATGACGATGCGGACCATGGCGGAAGAGCGGAGCCAGAAGACGGATCAGCTGTTGTTTTCGCTGCCGATTTCCACGACGGATATCGTCCTTGGCAAGTTTTTTGCCATCGTGATTGTCTTTTTGATTCCGGTGATTATCATCTGTGCTTATCCGCTGATTTTCGCTCAGTATGGGGATGTGTTCCTGCCTACCTGCTACGGAACGATTCTTGCTTTCTTTTTCCTGGGTGTGGCTCTCCTGAGTATGGGTATGTTCGTCAGCTGTCTCACAGAGTCGCAGAGCATGGCGGCAGGAATCTGCGTGGTTGTCATGCTGCTGAATTATTTTTGTGATTCCCTGTCCGAATATGTATCTTCCACGGTAGTGGGATCGATCGTCGGGATGGTGTTTGTTATTTTGATTGTGGGAGTTTTGGTCAGTTACTTGACGATTTATGTTATCGGAGGGATTCTTGTTTTCGTTTTCCTTGCTCTGGCGGTTGTGGGGGCGTATATTTACGATTCTACGGTTCTGGAAGGACTTCTGCCGAATATCATGGAAAAGCTTAGTCTGTTTACCCGTTTTGAGACATTTGTTAATGGTGTATTTGATGTGACAGTGCTGGTCTATGATGTCAGCGTGATTATTTTCTTCCTGTTCCTTTGCGTACAGTCACTGGAGAAACGGAGGTATAACGGATGAACAAGTTAAAGAATATATTGCAAAAAAACAGAGAGGCATTGAACACCCGTACCGCCAAGGTGGGCGGTTACAGCTTTGTGATGGCGGTGTTTGTGCTTGTGGTTTTGATCCTGGTAAATGTAGCGGTTTCCGCTTTGCCGACGAAATGGACTCAATTTGATATATCCGCGGCGCAGCTTTATTCGGTGACTTCCTCCACAAAGGCAGTGGCGCAAAATCTTTCCGATGACGTCACGATTTACTGGATTACGCAGGAAGGCGAGAAAGACAGTGTGATCGAGAAGCTGCTGAATGTTTACGCTGGTTTGAGCGATCACATTACTGTAGAGAAGAAGAACCCGGATATTTATCCGACATTTGCCGCGAATTATACGGATGATACCGTGGAAAATAATTCGCTGGTTGTGGAATGCGGCGACCGCTATCGCTATATCGCTTACAGTGATATTTATGAAACGGATTATTCCGATTACTATACTACTGGATCGGTTTCCTCTTCCTTCGATGGTGAGGGTCAGATCACAACGGCGATCGATTACGTGATCAGTGAAGATCTGCCGGTTGTCTATACCCTGACCGGTCATGGCGAGGCGGATTTGTCGGATTCTCTGACGGATGTTCTGGAAAGCTCGAACTATGAGACGGAAGAATTCAGCCTGCTGACAGATAATGAAGTACCTGAGGATGCGGACGCGGTTCTGATTTATGCGCCGTCGAGTGATCTGTCCGACGAAGAAGTCACACTGTTAGAAGAATATCTGGATAATGGCGGGAAGTTATTTGTCATTTCCGGTCCACAGGAAGATGATGAGATGACGAACCTGCATGCTCTGCTGGAATACTATGGCGTGACAGCGGAAGAAGGTATCGTCATCGAAGGAAACAGTAATAATTATGCATTTGGTTATCCTTATGTATTGTTGCCGGAACTGGGAGATTCGGATATCACATCAGAGCTTTCCGATAACAACAGCTACGTCATCGTGCCGATCGCGCAGGGTCTGACGATCGGTGACACTTCGGATGACGTGACGGTGACCTCTCTGCTGACAACGACATCGGACTCCTTCTCCAAGATCGCGGGCTATGATCTTGACACGTATGAAGAAGAAGACGGCGATATTGACGGTGCATTTTCTGTGGCATTGACCGTAGAAGATTCATCCACCGGCGCGATGATGGTGTGGATCAGTTCAGACGAGATCATGGAAGATACCTATGTATCTTATTCGTCCGGCGCGAATACCGATTTCGTCATGAATGCCATTTCCTGGATGATTGGAGAGACGGATTCGATTTCCATTCGCTCCAAATCGTTAAGCTACAGCTATCTGACGATCAGTACGACCCAGGCCAATGTAATCAAAGTGATTACCATCGTTTTGATTCCACTTCTTTATCTTGGCTACGGCCTCGAAGATGTGCTTAGAAGGAGGAGAAAATCATGAAACGAAGAAGAAATCTGATCATTATGGCAGTGGTGCTGGTTGCCCTGTGCGGTGTGATTCTTATCGAACAGACAGTGACGCGCCATGTCGACAGCATAAATACGATCGATGAGGTGATTCTGACCGTCGATCAGGATGCGCTGACCAATGTCACCTGGACTTATGACGGCGACACCTTGACCTTTGAGAAGACAGATGACGTATGGTATGACAGCGATGATGCGGATTTTCCGGTGGATCAGGATGCCCTGGCGGATTTCCTGGAATGGTTTGAGGAAGTACACGCCACATTCATCATTGATGATGTGGAAGATTACAGCCAGTACGGCCTGGATGATCCGGATTGTACCATTACGATGACTACGGAAGACGGGGAGACCGTCGTCTCCGTGGGCGATTATTCGACCATGGATGAGCAACGTTATATTGAGATTGGCGATGGTAAGGTTTATCTGGTAGAAGATGATGTCCTCGAATCGGTCAGCACGGAACGGGATGATTTCATGCAGCAAGACGAGATCGCATCGGTTGTCACTCTCGACGAGATGACGGTGAGCGGAGAAAAAACGCTGGATGCGGTATATGATACGGATGGCAATTATTCTTATACCGACAGCTATAACTATTATAATATAGAAGACGGTAATTACCAGACACTGGATGACAGCTTCGTGGAGAGCTATCTGGACTCTCTGGCGTCTGCGGATCTGACGGATTACGTCACCTATACGGCTACCGATGATGATTTGGCAGAATATGGTCTGGACGACCCAGCCTACACGATCACGATATCCGGCACGGCTGAAGTGGAGACGGAGGATGATAGTGACGAGTCTGATGATTCTGATGAAGATGAATCAGACGATGACTACTCAGACGACGATTACTATTATGATGATACCGACACCGCGGACGAAACATCTACGGAAGAAGAGTCTACTGAGGAAGCGGAGACCGAGGATGTGGAATTTGTCATCTATATAGGCACCGTCACGGAAGAGGCCGACGATGACGATGAGGAGGACACCGTCACTGGTTATCTCCGTGTTGGCGACAGTTCCATCATCTATCAGTTGTCTGATGAAGATTTTGATGCGCTGGCAGCCTGCGGCTACGACGATCTTCGCCCAACGGATGTATTCAGCCTGGATTGGGATGCAGTGACCAGCCTCTCCTTCACCATTGATGGCGAAACATACGATGTCAGCACCATGACATGGAAGGAATATAAGAAGACCTTAACCGACGAGGAAAAGGAAGAACTATCCGATGACGAAGATGAACCAGATATCGTCTATCTGATTAATGACCAGCGCGTTGACTTCGATACCGTTATCGATGCCATTGATGCATTGGCTATCGAAACCTTTGATGAGGAAGAGAACAGTGATACGCTCGAGTTATCTGTGACGATTAACGTGGATAATGACGATTATCCGTCCATTACAGCCGACATATACCAATACGACGGCGACAGCTGTCTGGTTGTCGTGGATGGCGAGACCATCGGCCTGATGAGCAGAAGCCTCATGGTTGACCTTCGCGAGGGAATGACCAGTATCACGCTGGGATTGGAATGATAATTTTAATTCAGGGCATAGCCTGACACTTGTCAGGTTATGCCCTGTTACATTTTCATTGCAAATCCCGAAAAAAATGTTATGATATAATCAATGGGCATAAAATATAGAGGATAGAGGATAACCGAAAACACTTTCTGCGGGATTTTTGGGCAGAGAGAAGAACACAGGAGGAGATTACAATGAAACTTTTATTCGCTTCGGATTCTTTTAAGGGGACTCTTACCAGTGAACAGACGATTGAACTTTTGACAAAGGCAGCGGGCGAGGCCTTTGGTGAGTGCGAGTGCGGGGGCGTCCCGGTCGCGGACGGCGGCGAGGGAACGGTCGACGCCGTGATTCATGCGACAAAGGGCGAGATTATTTCCAAGCAGGTTCACGGACCTTTGATGGAACCGGAGGATTCCTACTATGGCAAGCTGGATGATCAGCGGGCTGTCATGGAGATGGCGGCGGCATCCGGTCTTCCGATGATACCGATCGATCAGCGCGATCCGCGAAAGGCTACCAGCTATGGAACCGGAGAATTGTTAAAGGATATCCTTGACAGAGGATTTACCGATGTGTCCATCGCCATCGGCGGCTCTGCGACCAATGACGGTGGTATGGGATGTGTGCGTGCCCTGGGCGTGAAGTTCCTTGATCAGGAAGGAAATGAACTGGAAGGCAGAGGCTCTGATCTAATCAAGGTGGCTCACATTGATGTTTCTGGTCTGGATCCGCGCGTGAAAGATGTGAAGTTTACCGCAATGTGTGATGTAAATAACCCGCTTTGCGGAAAAGACGGCGCTACCTATACCTTCGGAAAACAGAAGGGCGGTACACCGGAGATATTAGATGAACTGGAATTGGGCATGCAGAATTATCGGGATGTGATTATTCGGGAACTGGGCATTAATCCAGATGACATGCCGGGATCCGGCGCGGCGGGCGGACTGGGCGCAGCTTTGCTTGTATTCCTTCATGCGGAATTGAAGTCCGGCATCGAGACCGTTCTTGACCTGATTGATTTTGATGAACGCCTTTCCGGCGTTGACCTGGTGGTCACAGGGGAAGGCCAGACCGACTGGCAGTCCTGCTTCGGCAAGGTGGTACAGGGTGTCGGAAGCCGCTGCAAGAAGCAGGGTGTTCCGGCGGCTGCTCTGGTAGGATCCATGGGCACAGGCGCGGAACAGATATTTGACCATGGTATCTGCTCACTGATGACGACGGTCAATGGCGTCATGCCTTTGCAGGAAGCGCTTGACAACGCGGAAGACCTGTATTACCGTGGCGCGGTTCGCATGTTCCGCTTTATTAAAACTGGAATGGACATGAGATAATCTGGGTGAAATATGAGATAAAAAAGGAGCATAATATATAATGGCGAAGCTTGGTTTAATTCTTCCCTATCAGGATATTATGGATATCGCGGAAAATATTGTTGAGGAACAGAATCTGGACATCGCTTACAAAAAGGTTGTGAGCACTGTGGAGGCGGTAAATGAAGCCAGAAATGCTGTGGAGGCCGGGGCGGAGATCATCGTCTGCAGAGGATATCAGGCGATGCTGATCAAGGAACGCACCAACATTGCCATGGTGGAGATGCGCTTTCATGTACAGGAAATCGAGCTTTTGCTGATGAAAGCGAAGACCATGCTTAAGCAGGATTGCCCCCGCATCGGTTTGATCGTATTTCAAAATATGCTCTGTGATATGTCCCATGTGGAAGAATTATCCGGCGTGAAGCTTTGTGTCGCGCAGATTAACAGCATCGATGAGACGCTGTATAAGATCACGGAACTGAGAGAACAGGGCGCGGAACTGTTCATTGGTGGGAAGACGGTCTGTGACGCCGCCACCAATATGGGATATCCGGCCTTGCTCTATCGCTCTTCGGACGAGTCCGTCCGGGAAGCTTTGCGGGAAGCCAACCGCATGGCCTATGCCATGGAGATTGAAAAGAAGAGCCAGGCACAGTTTGAGACGGTCCTGGACACCACTTTTAACGGCATCATCAAGATCAATGCCCAGGGGACGATCACGGCGGTCAATAAGCAGGTGGAAGACCTGATCGGGAAGAACCTGGAGGATGTGGTCGGACTGCCGGTGAATGAAGTCTTTCCGGATTTTGAGGAAAAGATGATACAGGACATTTTAAATGGAAAATCGGACAGCTATACGGTGTCTGTCAATCTGAGGAGACAGGCCTGGATACTCCTGATGGCACCCATCATGTATAATGAATCCATTTCCGGCGCCATCCTGACGCTGCAGAAGCTCAGTGAGAGTGTACGCCGCCAGAGCGGTGTACAGCGCGATATGTATCTGAGCGGCTACACGGCAAAATCTGAATTCAGCGATTTTCAAGTGGAAAACGCGGAAATGTGCGCGCAGCTGGAAATGGCCAGAAAATATGCCATATCTGACAGTCCGGTTCTGATTTATGGAGAGGCAGGGACAGAATATTATTCGCTGGCGGAATCCATCCATAATAACAGCAGCCGCAAAAATGGAGCATTCGTCAGTGTCAACCTGGGTGTGATCCGCCCGGATGATCAAATGAAAGCCATCTTTGGCGAAAGCGAAGACGGGGGAGAGACAGAACAAAGCATACGTCGAAAGGCAGCGGCCGTGCAGGCCAATAACGGGACCCTCTTCATACAGAGTATTGAGTGCATGACGCCTCAGCTGCAATATCGACTCTCTCAGGTACTCTTTGCTGGGACCATCACGAAAACAGAGACCGGAACGCTGAACGAACTCAATGCGCGCCTGATCATCTTTTCCGGCAAGATTCTGATAAACCTGGTGGAGAAATGTATTTTCAGCAGTGAATTATTATATCAGATTCAGGGACTGGTGATTGAGTTGCCGCCGCTCCGGCAGCGACCGGAAGACGTAAAATTATACTTTCATTCTTATTTTGAAGAGTATAAAAAGAAATATTCGAAGTATCTCGTGCCGACAAAAGGTGTGGAAGACAGGATTTTGAAATTGAACTGGGACGGGAATCTGCTGCAGCTCCGCAGCTTCTGTGAGAGATTGGTGATTACTGCAGATAAAAGAAGCGTCAATGAAGTTCTGGTACAGAAAATATATGATAGTCTTTATCCAAGAATCACGAGTCAGGATGGGGTCGACCAGGTAATCGTTTACCGTACGCCGGAAGCCGATGAGATCAATAATCTGATGGCAAAATATCATGGCAGTCGACAGATGGTGGCTAAAGAGATGGGCATCAGTACCACCACCTTGTGGCGGCGCATGAAAAAATACGGGATAGAGGCGAAATACCATTAAAATTTCAAAAAACCGCATAAACAAAGGCTCTGGCGGACATAAGACAGTATGAAAGTTCAAAAAAGGGGGCGAAAAGGGGCAAAATGAACCAAAAAGCATTTTGCCTCTTTTTTGATGGCTTGTCCGATATTATATCGTGAAGTAGTAATGGTGAAGTGGTATGTGAAGTGGTAAACTAAAACTGGACACAGGGGTGGTGCAAAAATAATTTGACTGGTTTGAAGATGCATTGCGTGTATTACTGGATAATGCGTCCATTTGTCTGGAGTTTAATTATAAAAATTATGATTTTAAGATACATGAGAAAAGACGAAATCCATTTGGCTTTGAGGAGTTTTCCGATGGTTATTCTTCTGTTATATATATCGTGTCAAATTTAATTATGAGAATGGATATAAACTGGTTGCAAGGAGAGGGACTTAGCGAGTATAATATGGTAGGTATTGTATTGATTTCTTACATAACGTTACGAAGATAGACCAGCAAAAAGGTCAATCTATTTCGAATAAATACCAGAAGATAAAATACATGGAGGTAACACATTGAAACTGGGAAAGATAGGAAGAAACGATAAGTGCTGGTGCGGCAGCGGCAGAAAATACAAGGCATGCCATATGTCTTTTGATAATCGGATCAGGGATTTTAAAAATCGCGGATATGAGGTGCCGAATCGTGGGATGATCCGAACTCCGGAGCAGATTGCCGGTATCCGGGAGGCGGGAAAGAAGAATACGATGGTGCTTGATTATATCACGCCTTTTGTAAAGGAAGGGGTCAGTACGGAAGAGCTGGATGTGCGTATTGAGGAATATACCAGGAAGATTGGCTGTATTCCCGCCTGCCTGGGCTATCAGGGTTATCCGAAGAGTGTCTGCACTTCGGTGGACGATGTGGTTTGTCACGGCATCCCCAGTAAGGATCAGATATTAAAGAGCGGCGATATCGTCAACGTGGACTGTACCACGATATATAACGGATATTTTGGCGATGCGTCGAGGATGTTTTGTATCGGAGAGGTTTCCGAGGAGAAAAGAAAGCTGGTGCAGGTGACGAAGGAGTGCCTGGATCTGGCGCTGGAGGCGACACGACCCTGGGGTACCATGGGAGACATGGGATATGCGTGCAACAAGCATGCCCGGGAGAATGGATACTCCATCGTGCGGGAGATTGGCGGTCACGGCTGTGGTGTCCGTTTTCATGAGGATCCGTGGGTGAATCATATCGGAACGCCCCATCACGGTATTCTTTTTGTGCCGGGAATGACGTTTACTATCGAGCCGATGGTAAATATGGGAGAGCCGGATGTTTTCGAGGATGAGAATGACGGCTGGACCATTTACACGCAGGATGGAAAACCCTCCGCACAGTGGGAATATACGATTTTGGTGACAGAAAATGGGACTGAAATCTTGTCTTACTGATTTTTATGATATGATACTTAAGATATTGAAATATAGGAGCAAGGCAGAGAAATAATCTGGCGTATAACGGACAACGAGGTGATGGATTGAATAGTAATACTACGAAGAAAAAAACATACTATGCATTTTTTGATGCAGAATATACCTGTTATATGGAGTCGGATGCGTACTTTGACAGGGAACACGGAGGGGAGCTGATTTCGGTCGGTCTGGTGATCAGTGACAGGAATTTTAACCTGCAAAAAAAGTATTATTCTGTGATTCATCCTATCTATAATCCGAAGTTAACCGGTTACTGTAAGCGACTGACCGGATTGACACAGGAGGAGATTGATAAGGCGCCATCTTATGATGAAGTTTTTCAGGAAATGTATCTGTTGCTTCAGGAGTATCCGGTGAAGGAAATATTTACCTGGGGGAATGATTCGAATACCTTAACGCATGATATCGAGCGAAACCACAAATCGGTGGCCAGAAGACATAAGAGGATAGTGAGCCTTCTTCGGGACATTACGAAAAGGCTTACCAAAAGGGTATTTGATAAGGGGATGACGGTCAGTCTTTCCGATATGAAGTACATTTGTGATCTGGATCATTTCACGGCGCACAATGCGCTGGAAGATGCCGAGGACCTGTATCGCATTACGAAATGTTGCGTGCAGGGAACTTATAACAGCACGAAGGCGAAACAATTACAGGATTATATTCAGCGCAGAGACACTTATCATCAATACAGGAGATTTAAAAAGCCGTTTCAAATTGCCGACAGCGTGGATTATGACGATAAAAACAGTTCCAATCCGGACAGAACTGCCGGAAAAAAGAAAAAAAATAAGAATGGTGGCAGATCTGGCGCCTTTCAGGATATCTCCTTTCAGTATATCGAGATGCTTAAAAACCAATATCGAGATATAAAAGGAGATGTGCCGACGGAAATTCTCGCGATGTGTGATGATGTACGCAGCCTGGCAGGCAAGGAAGGGGTGGAGTGCCCGAAGCTGGAATAAAAAATATTGCTTTTGTCAGAAATTTGTAGTAGAATCGAAAAAGAAGTGAAGGTATCGCTATTATTCAATAATAGACTTTGTCTAACTATGAGCAATAGTGAGGCAATTATGCAGGATAGTTGGGGAATACCTTCATTTTGTGGCAGAAGTAATGCGGATAAACCATGAAGATTGCATGGCGTTCCCTGCTTTTGCGTCATAGCATAGTCTGCAATATAGATATGCAGACAGGTTTTTTACCTTATTAAGATAGGAGGACAAATAATGAAGAGAATGAAAAAGTGGTTAACCGTATTGATGGTACTCGCTCTGACAGTGGGATGTCTGGCTGGCTGCGGCAGCAGTAGCAGCAGCTCCAGCTCCAGTGACAGCGATGCAGAGGACGCTACAGAGGGCAGCGCCAGCGCGGACGCTTCCTCGGATTCCTCGGGAGATTCTTCTGCGGATGCTTTTTATATCGGAGGAATCGGACCGAATACAGGTGCGGTAGCGATTTATGGCGTGGCAGCGAAGAATGGCGCCCAGATTGCGGTTGATGAGATCAATGCAGCTGGCGGTATTAATGGTTATCAGATCGAGTATAATTTCCAGGATGACCAGGGCGACGCGGAGAAGGCGATCAATGCTTACAATACCCTGAAGGATTGGGGTATGCAGATTCTTTACGGTACCGTTACAACGATACCATGTATCGCCGTTGCTGATCAGTCTGCAGAAGACAACATTTTCCAGATTACACCATCGGCATCTTCGACAGATGTTATCGTGAATGATAATGTATTCCAGGTATGCTTTACCGACCCGAACCAGGGTATCGCATCCGCACAGTACATTTCTGAGAATAGCCTGGGAACCAAGATCGGTATCATCTATGACAGTTCTGACGTATATTCTTCTGGAATCGAAGAGAAGTTTGTAGAAACAGCAGAAAGTCTCGGCCTGGAGATCGTATCGACAGAAGCGTTTACCGCCGACTCCAAGACGGATTTCCAGACACAGTTGCAGAAGGCACAGGATGCAGGCGTTGATATCATCTTCCTGCCGATCTATTATCAGGAAGCTTCCATCATCTTACAGCAGGCGGATACGATGGGATATGATCCGGCCTTTTTCGGTGTAGACGGCATGGACGGTATCCTGACAGTTGAGAACTTCGATACATCCCTTGCAGAAGGCGTTATGCTCTTGACACCTTTCTCCGCTGACTCTGAGGATGAGGCGACGGCAGCATTCGTAGCAACCTATGAAGAAGAGTATGGTGAGACACCGAACCAGTTCGCGGCAGATGGTTATGATGCGATTTATACGATCAAAGCGGCCATCGAGCAGGCAGGCGTTACACCGGATATGAGTGCTTCCGATATCTGCGATGCGTTAATGACAGCGATGACAGAGATTACCGTAGATGGCATCACAGGTGGCGATGCTGGTCTTACCTGGGAAGCTACCGGCGAAGTTAGTAAGTCTCCGAAGGCGGTTGTGATTCAGGACGGCGTTTACGTTGGTATGGATTAATATTGTTATACAGGATGTAGTATAATATTCTGTATGCAGTTGGCTCATTGATATTCGGATATATTGATATTTGGATATGCTGATGTACAGATAAGCCCAAGGAAGGGTTGCCTCAGGGCAACCCTTCTAACTTTGTTCATTGGAAGATCAACAATCGGATGCGGTAAGCACCTGGAAGGATACAGAGAGTCTGCGTTTTTCCTGGTGCTTATGGGCAGAATATCTGCGGAGAAATCACAGGTAATATATAGATTTCAGAAAGCAGGATAGGAAACAGTATTAAGAATTAGGATAAAACAGAATTAGGAATAAGGTAGCAAGCAGTATTAAGAACAGGATAGAGAAAAGTATTAAGAAAACGAGGTGATAAAATGAGTTTTATATCTTATTTGTTAAATGGCATCAGTTTAGGCAGTGTATATGCCATCATCGCTCTGGGTTATACGATGGTTTACGGTATCGCCAAGATGTTGAATTTTGCCCATGGCGATGTCATTATGATTGGCTGCTACATCGTATTTACTCTGATGACGGGGATGGGATTGAATCCACTCCTCAGCATCCTGTTGGCCATTGTGGGATGTACGATTTTGGGCGTCTGCATAGAAAAGATCGCCTACAAACCATTGCGGAAAGCGACTCCGCTGGCGGTGTTGATCACGGCCATCGGCGTCAGCTATTTTTTGCAGAACTTTGCGCTGCTTCTCTTCGGTTCCGATACGAAGTCGTTTACTTCTGTTGTGCAGATGGAGCCGATTCGCCTTGCGGAAGGGCGGCTGGTGATTTCCGGCGTTACCATTGTTACGGTAATACTCTGTATCGTTATCGTGATCGCGCTGGTTCTTTTCACGAAGAAGACGAGAGCCGGACAGGCGATGCTGGCGGTGTCTGAGGATAAAGATGCGGCGCAGCTGATGGGTGTGAATGTCAATCAGACGATTTCTCTGACCTTCGCCATCGGGTCAGGCCTGGCGGCGGTGGCAGGCGTGCTGCTCTGTTCTGCCTATCCGACACTTTCCCCTTATACCGGCTCCATGCCTGGTATCAAGGCGTTTACGGCGGCAGTATTTGGCGGCATCGGGTCGATTCCGGGTGCCTTTATCGGCGGGCTTCTTTTGGGCGTCATCGAGATTCTGGGCAGAGCATATATTTCATCGCAGCTGTCCGATGCGATCGTGTTTGCCGTATTGATTCTGGTGCTCCTCATCAAACCGACCGGTATTCTAGGCAAACCGATTCATGAGAAAGTGTAGGTGTTGCATCCGATGAAAAAGTTTAGTTTGAAGAATATGAAAAAAACGACAAAAAATAATCTCATCACCTACGCTATGGTCATTGTGGCCTTTGCCGTGGTGGAATTTATGGTGAACGGCGGGATGATGTCCAGCCTGATGCAGGGCCTTCTGGTGCCACTGTGTACCTATTCTATCGTGGCTGTGGGGCTGAATCTCTGTGTTGGTTATCTGGGTGAGCTGAGTCTCGGTCATGCCGGCTTCATGTGTGTCGGTGCGTTTTCCAGTGCGTTTTTTACAAAATATATGGCAAATTCGGGGATGAATGAGACGCTGCGCTTTGTGCTGGCTCTCATTATCGGCGTCCTGGTGGCGGCAGTGTTTGGATGCCTGATCGGAATCCCGGTCCTGCGTCTCCGCGGTGATTACCTGGCTATCGTTACTCTGGCTTTTGGCGAGATTATCAAAAATGTGATCAACGTATTATATGTAGGAAGGGATTCTAATGGTATTCATCTGTCCATCCGGGATAAGGCTTCTCTTAACCTGGAGGAAGATGGAGAGATGATTATCGACGGCGCTAAGGGGATATCGCGGATATCACGGCAGTCTACCTTTGTGGCTGGAGTGATTATCCTGCTGATTGCGCTGTTCGTGGTGTTTCATCTGGTGAATTCACGGACGGGTCGCGCGATCATGGCCATTCGAGATAACCGTATCGCGGCGGAATCCGTCGGCGTTAACATTACAAGGTACAAATTGCTGGCCTTCAGTATATCGGCGGCGATTGCCGGGGCTGGCGGGGTGCTTTATGCGCATAACCTGTCCACGCTTACGGCTTTGCCGGCTAACTTTGGATATAATATGTCCATCATGATTCTGGTGTTCGTCGTTCTTGGAGGTATCGGGAGTTTCCGTGGGTCTATTATCGCCGCGGTGATCCTGACGATGCTGCCGGAAGTACTTCGTGGACTGTCCGATTATCGTATGCTGATTTACTCCATCGTATTGATTGCGATGATGTTGTTTAACTGGGCACCGGCATCCATTGAGTGGCGGCAGAGGATTTCTAAAAGATTATTTCATAAAAATGCAGAGGAGGTACAGTGATCATGGCTATGCTGGAAATAAAGAATCTGGGTATCTCCTTTGGAGGACTGCGTGCGGTCGATCATTTTGAAGTGACGATTGAAAAAGGACAGCTGTACGGACTGATCGGTCCGAACGGCGCGGGCAAGACGACGGTGTTTAATATGCTGACAGGCGTTTACAAACCGGATGAAGGATATATCCGGCTGGACGGCGTCGATCTGGTCGGGAAAAGCACGATCGAGATCAATAAGACAGGCGTGGCACGTACCTTTCAGAATATTCGTCTGTTCAAGGACATGAGCGTTTTGGATAATGTAAAGGTTGGACTGCAAAATCACTATAAATATTCGACATTGACTGGCATACTTCGCCTTCCGAAATATCGGAAAATGGAGGCGGCCATGGACGAGAAGGCGCTGGAGATCTTAAAGGTATTTGAATTGGATGGAAAAGCGGATTATCTTTCTTCTAATCTGCCTTACGGCGATCAGAGGAAGCTGGAGATTGCCCGTGCTCTGGCGACGGAGCCGAAGCTATTGCTCCTGGATGAGCCGGCGGCTGGTATGAACCCGAATGAGACGAAGGAACTGATGGATACGATTCGTTTTGTGCGCGATGAGTTTGATATGACGATTCTCCTCATTGAGCATGATATGAAGCTCGTTTCTGGAATCTGTGAGGAGCTGACGGTCTTGAACTTTGGACAGGTGCTTTCCCAGGGTAAGACCAGCGACGTGCTGAATGATCCGGAAGTCATCAAGGCATATCTGGGAGAATAGGAGGAAATCACGTATGGCAATGCTTGAAATAAAAAACCTGGAAGTATACTATGGTGTGATTCGGGCCGTTAAGGGCATCTCCTTTGAGGTTAACCAGGGAGAGGTCATCGCATTGATCGGTGCTAACGGCGCGGGCAAGACGACTACTCTTCAGACTATCACCGGGGTACTTCAGGCGCAAAGCGGACAGATTATTTTTGAGGGACAGGATATCACGAAGGTTCCAGGACACAAGATTGTGGCCATGGGGATGGCCCATGTGCCGGAAGGACGACGGGTTTTCGCGAATCTCACGGTTCTGGAGAATCTGAAAATGGGTGCTTATACACGCAGGGACAAAGACGAGATCGCGGAATCGCTGCAAAAGGTTTACAAAAGCTTTCCACGGCTGGAAGAAAGGAAAAATCAATCGGCAGGGACCCTTAGCGGTGGGGAACAGCAGATGCTTGCCATGGAACGGGCGTTGATGTCCAAACCGCGGATTATCCTGATGGATGAGCCGTCCATGGGACTTTCTCCGATTCTGGTGGAGGAGATTTTCAGCATCATCAAGGAGATTTCTTCATCGGGAACGACGGTTCTTCTGGTGGAACAGAATGCCAAAAAGGCATTATCTATCGCTGACCGGGCCTATGTTCTGGAAACAGGCAATATCGTTTTAAGCGGTGACGCGAAGGAATTGATGAATAATGAATCCATTAAGAAGGCTTACCTGGGAGAATAAATCTATAGATGAAAAACAGATGACATAAGGTCGTGAATTATGATATTAAGAAAGCAGGTGATTTCATGGAACATACGGTGATTACGATTGCGAGAAGCTATGGGAGTGGTGGCAGAACTTTGGGATTGCTGCTCGCCAAAGAACTGGGGATTGATTGTTACGACAGAGAATTGCTGCGCATGGCTTCGGAACAGAGTGGGATCAACGAGGTGATGTTTGGCGTCGTGGACGAAAAGTTGAAAGGCACTCCATTGTTTCGAATCAGCAAAAATGTCTACAAAGGAGAAGTCCTTCCGCCAGACAGTGATGATTATACGTCTGACGATAATCTGTTTAACTATCAGGCGAAGTGCATCAAGGAACTTGCCAGGGCAGAGTCCTGCGTGATCATCGGACGATGCGCGGATTTCATCTTGCGGGACGAGCCCCATGTCATCAAATTATTTTTCTATGCGCCGAAGGAAGATTGTATCGAACGGACAATGGCGCAAAACGGCGGCACGCGAAAAGATATCATCAAAATGATTGAGAAGAGAGACAAATATCGTTCCGCTTATTATAAGTATCATACCGGAAGGGAATGGAACGATGCGCGCAATTACGATTTTTGTTTAAATACGGCCAGCACAAGCTATGAGAAATTGGTCGAGATTGTGAAAGAGTACATTGAAATCAGAATGAAATAGTGATATGCTTGTGACAGGTATCCATTTTCAGACGGAGATGGCTATATTTTCTTAAGAATGCTAACATTTTTGAGCGTCTGATTCTGGAGGGGATTTTTCAAAGGTAACGAAAGAATCCGCGTAGCTTTCGATGCGCGGTTTTATAAGAGACTCTTGAAAAAATACATGACAATACGATAATACACGATAAAAGGAGAACATTATGGGCGGAATATTTGGAGTGGCGTCGAGAGAAAACTGTGTCTTTGATCTGTTTTTTGGGATTGATTACCATTCTCATCTTGGTACACGCAGGGGAGGCATGGCTGTTTATGGAGAGAAAGGTTTTGACCGCTCGATTCATAATATTGAGAATTCTCCATTCCGGACGAAGTTTGAGCGGGACGTTGATGAATTAAAAGGCTGGCTGGGCATTGGATGTATTTCTGACAGCGAGCCGCAGCCTCTTTTGGTGCAGTCACATCTGGGAAGCTTTGCCATCACGACCGTGGGTAAGATTAATAATCAGAAAGAACTGGTGCAGCGGTCTATGGAGAATGGGCGCACGCATTTCCTGGAGATGAGCGGTGGCGAGGTGAATGCCACAGAACTGGTTGCCTCGCTGATCAATGAAAAGCAGAGCATATCAGAAGGCATCCGTTACGCGCAGGAGTCTATTGACGGCTCCATGAGTATTCTTCTGATGACGGAAAACGGTATATTTGCCGCCAGAGATTTGCTGGGACGAACCCCTCTTTTTATCGGAGAAAAGGAGGACACTCACTGCATTTCCTTCGAAGACTTCGCCTATGCGAACCTGGGATATAAGACCTGTAAGGAATTAGGTCCCGGAGAGGTGGTCTTTGTGAGACCGGACAGCGTAAAGACCGCGGTTCCAGCAGGGGATAAGATGAAGATCTGTTCTTTCCTCTGGGTGTATTATGGTTATCCGAATGCCAGTTATGAAGGGGTAAATGTGGAGACCATGCGTTATCGCTGTGGAGAGCTTCTGGCGAAAAGAGATAATGTGGAGGCCGATTATGTGGCCGGCGTGCCGGATTCCGGAACGGCTCACGCCGTTGGCTATGCCAATGAATCTGGTATCCCCTTCGCGAGGCCTTTTATCAAATATACACCGACATGACCCCGGTCGTTTATGCCGCAGAATCAGACGAGGCGGAATCTGATCGCCAAAATGAAGCTGATACCGGTTCATCCGCTGATTAAGGGGAAGAAGCTGATACTGATCGACGATTCTATCGTTCGTGGCACGCAGCTCGGTGAGACGACGGAGTTTCTCTACCAGAGTGGTGTGGAGGAAGTACACATTCGCCCGGCATGTCCACCGCTGTTATATGGATGCAAGTATTTGAATTTCTCCCGTTCCAACTCCGAACTTGACCTGGTAGCCCGTCGCGTGGTCTTGGAACTCGAAGGGGAAGAAAGGGCTAACGACCCGAAAGTACTGGAAGAGTATTCGAACCCGGATTCGGAGAAGTATCAGGCGATGCTCGATGGCATCTGCAAGAAGTTAAACTTTACCTCTCTGCGCTATCACAGACTGGACGATATGATTGAGTCCATCGGTCTGGATCGGGATTGCCTTTGTACTTACTGCTGGGATGGAAGAGAGTGATCGACTCTGTACTCACAGTCAAGACGGAAAAGAGTGATTGACTCTATACTTACAACAGTTAAGATGGAAAAGAGTGATTGATTTTATATAATACATGTCGACCCGAGAAGGTGATCCTTTTCGGGTTTTGCTATTTTAAAAGCAGGAATCCTTACATTTTGAAATCGATTAATTTGAGACAACATATGTATAAAACATAATTATTTATCCTATACTGTGAAAAGGAAAAATTACCATAATTCCATATATCATAATGCAGTACAGGAGGAATTTATATGAGCAGAGTATCGGTAAAAGAGTTTTTTTGATCGAGGAAGTCCATGGGCTGGAGGTGTTGGATTCCAGAGGGAATCCGACAGTCGAAGTCACTGTCCGCTTAAAAAGCGGCGCGTTGGGAAAAGCAATCGTGCCGTCTGGCGCTTCCACAGGGCGCTATGAGGCCGTGGAGCTTCGTGATGGGGAGAAACGTTTCGGCGGGAAGGGTGTGGAGCGAGCGGTGACGAACGTCAATACCCGGATCAATGACCGCCTTTGTGGGTGTGACGCACTGAATCAAAGAGAGATTGACAGGACATTGATTGAGGCGGACGGCACAGAAAATAAAGGAAAATATGGCGCCAATGCTATCCTTGGCGTCTCTCTGGCCACGGCGAAGGCGGCGGCGGACGGGTTAGGTATGCCACTGTATCGATATATTGGCGGTGTAAACGGAAACACCCTTCCCGTGCCGATGATGAATGTCATTAATGGAGGAGTCCATGCCAAAAATTCCATTGATTTTCAGGAGTTCATGATCATGCCAGTGGGAGCGGAAAGCTTTTCAGAAGGCATTCAGATGTGTGCGGAAATCTATCAGCAATTGAAAAAGACACTCCATGAAAAAGGGTTATCGACAGGGGTTGGAGATGAAGGCGGATTCGCTCCGAATCTGGAATCAGCGGAGACCGCCCTGGATGTCCTTACGCAGGCGACAGAGGGAGCAGGATATAAACCGGGTGAAGATATCTGTTTTGCCATGGATGCCGCGGCTTCGGAACTCTACGATGATAACACGAAACTCTATCATTTTCCTGGAGAGAGCAGCATGAAGGGTAAAGAGATTACCCGCAATGCCGAGGAGATGGTGCAATACTATGAATCGCTGGCAGAGCGGTATCCGATTATTTCCATCGAAGATGGTCTTGGAGAAGAGGACTATGCCGGGTGGAAGGTGCTTACCTATCGTTTGGGAGAGAAAATGCAGCTGGTGGGAGACGATCTTTTTGTGACTAATACGAAACGGCTCAGGGACGGCATTGAAAAGGGAATCGCCAATTCCATTTTGATCAAGCCAAATCAGATTGGTACGCTCACAGAGACGTTGGACGCGATCTGCATGGCTCAGCGGGCCGGCTATACGACGGTCATCTCCCATCGCAGCGGCGAGACGGAAGACACGACCATCGCTGATATCGCAGTGGCCGTGAATGCCGGTCAGATTAAGACCGGGGCGCCATGCCGTTCTGAGAGGACATCAAAATATAACCAGCTTCTGCGCATCGAGGAGACGATGGGGAATACAGCTGTTTTTGGTTTCAGAACTGACAGATGATTATCATGATTATCATCCGGACGAAAATCTGGTACACCAAAGTGTATTGGGGCGTAACCAAGGCACCTTTCTTTGGTATTTTTTGTCGAAAAAGGCCTTTACTTCTTACGAAATGTATTTTAATATAAGAACAAGCGTATATGTTACAGTTTGCGGTAAGCGCGAGCTGTAACATGTTTTTATAGTGAAAGACAAAAATAATTTGTCGTTCACTATAAATGGATATGAACCATCAGAGAAACGGCAGCACTGTGATACTTATATTGAAAAACAGGAGGAACAAGATGAAACGATATATCGCGATTGTAATGGCCTTATTTACGATATTGTCTGTCGCCGGATGCAACAAAGTCAGTGATTTGATCACGTCAGACACCGACTCAGAAGAGAGTAGTTATCGGGCAGAAGATGACGATGATGACGCGCTCAAGGCAGGATTTATTTTTAACCTGGGGACAGACGCCACCGACACTATTGCGCGCATAGCGGATATCCGCACGATGCAAAGTGATTTAGATATGACAGACAGCCAGATATTGATAGAAACTGACGTGTCGAATGCGGATTGCGGGGAAACAATCGATAGTCTGGTAGAAGACGGATGTAATATAATTTTTGCCTGCTATAGCGGATATGAAGACGCTGTTCTGGAAGCGGCTGCCAGTTATCCTGATGTAGAATTTTGTGTGGAAGGCGGAAAGCAGGCGGAAAAGAGTGAACTTACGAATGTCCATAACTACTATGTCCGCCTGTACGAGGGTTATTATGCCGCAGGCGTGGCAGCGGGTGTGAAGCTTAATCAGATGCTCAATGACGGAGAGGTCAGTAGTGATAATTGTGTGATTGGTTTCGTGGCAAATAAAGAGAATGCGAGAACCATCAGCTGTATCAACGCCTTTTATCTTGGCGTCAATGAGGTTTGCACGCAGTCGACGGTAATGGTTCGTTATACAGACAGCAGAGGGGTTTATGATGATGACGGCGAAGCTGCTCAGCAGCTGGTGAAAGCTGGGGCTGGCTTGATGTGCCAGTTTACCTCCACGACGGCAGCGGCTGCCGTTTGCGCGGAAAATGATATTCCTATCGTGGGAAATGAAGTGAATATTATCAATACGGCTCCAAACGAGGCTATCACTTCGGTGGCGGCAGACTGGAGCGTATACTATACCTATGCGATGCAATGTGTGGAGCAGGAACAGACGATCGACACTGACTGGTGTGGCGGTTATGAAGAGGGCGCAGTCACGCTGACACAGCTTAACGATCAATATCTGGAAGAGGGAACCGTAGAAAAATTACAGGCTGTGGAACTGGAACTGCGTAACGGTACGGCTGCGGTTTTTGACACGACAAAGTTTACGGTTAATGACTCATCCCTGGCAGATCTGGTAGAAACCGATGATGATTTTTCAAAATATAAAAAATATTTATCCGGTGATGAATATCTCGAATCGAGCAAGCGTTCCGCTCCGACCATGGATTTTTATATTGATGGCGTGGAAGTCAGTACGTATGACTATATAGCCGCGGAGGAAGCAACATCAGAATCTACGGACGAATATGATTCCGATGATGAATATGATGAGACCGATGATTCCGATACCTATTAGAACGTGATTGATATGGGCTATCTTATGGACATTTACGGTTTGAACCTATTTCCCCAGTGCTTCAATAGTTATTTGTGATTCGTATGGGCTATCTCATGATTATTTACGAGGTAAAAGATAGTAACGCTTTCTCGTAATTATTCACGGGATACCAGATGCACGGAACTAAATAGACGAGTGGTGATGAAAATTAAGAAGGGAAGCGATTTTTTGCTTGTATTTCCGGGTGGGATATGCTATGATAATCAAAGTTGTGTGTTTTGACAGGAGGTGGAGAGATTGATAAGAACGGTATTTACAGTAGTGTTTATTATAGTGTGTCTTGCATTGATCGTGATCGTACTGATGCAGGAAGGCAAATCAGCAGGGCTTAGCGCATTGAGTGGCGAGGTGGATTCCTATGTGAGGAAGAACCGCGCTCATACCAGAGAAGGAAAGCTTGAGAGGGCAACGGTAATATTAGGTATCCTATTTTTCGTTCTCGCCCTTGGTTTAAGTTTGAAGTTTTTTCAGTAATCGATGACCGCCTCTTTTGAGGCGGTTTTTTCTTTGATGGATAATAAAATAGGTAATAAAACAATGGAAGATAAAATTATTTTTGAACAGAGACAACAGATGATTCGGGATATGATCTACGATAAGTATTATATTCCCCTGAAATTAAAAGAACTAGCATATTT
>JAJQDO010000253.1 GCA_021202175.1 Clostridiales bacterium
ATATTTCCATCCTTTTTCTTTCGCTCTTTGCCATATTTTGGTTGACATAACCTGGGAAATTCATTTACAATAATTTATGAAACCTAAAATATGATATAAGAGTAAATATAATCACCAAGTGAATACATAATTATGTACTCTTATATCAAAGATACCCTGTCTCGCAAAAAGACGATCCAAAGCATAGTGTGGAAAATCATATTTTATCTTTATTTCTTTTGTTTTATGTGGACAGGATCTTACAGGAAAGGAGGAATGGTTTTCTTATAAACACAAGCTTCATAGTTCTTGTGTTAAAGAAGGAAACTACGAAAAGCTATGAAAATGAAACAGCGTTTTTTAAGCCTGATGCTAACTGTAATTCTTTGCGTCAGCATGATTCCCAGTATAGCCTTTGCGGAGTCGACAACACCGTATTATCTGGCACTGGGAGACAGCATCACCACCGGATATGGATTGGATGACGCAAGCACGGAATGCTTCACGGTACTTCTGGCTGACCAGATTGGAGCGGAACTCGAAAACAAAGTCGCCGACGGTTACACCAGTGAAGATGTGCTGGCAGATTTGGAATCTGGCGATTTAGATAGCAGTATCGCATCTGCCGACCTCATCACGATCACTCTAGGCGGCAACGATCTGATGGATGTGTTCTATCAATCTGTGGCAGATGTCTATAATGATACATATAACGATGATATGACGGTCGAGGATATCAAGGAAGTATTAGCTTCGCCTACAAGCAATCTGACAGTAGCCATGCGGTTATTAAATATCGTCAACAGTGATGACTTTGTGGAATATCTGGAAAGTTCTGAGGACCTGGTCCAAGCAACCGAAACATTTACTGATAACCTGAAAGCTATCATTTCTTACCTGCGAACAGAAAATGCATCCAATGTCATCTTAGTTGAAACCCAGTACAACCCCTATCTGTGGATTGGCGATGACTATGCCAATATAACGGCAGCCTTCCAGGTTGGAGTAGATGCTTTAAACAATGCCATCATTGGCGCGGCATCCTCCGGCTTTACAGTTGCGGATGTGGCAACCGCCTTCGCGAATTCTGAAGAGAATCTCTGCAATGCGGATTCTTCTTTATCGAGTCTGAACTTTGACTTCCATCCAAACGCAGACGGCCATAAGGTCATCGCGGAAGTAATGGCAGATGCTTATGAAAACGCGGCAGCGCAGAGCGACCCTCAGGATGATACAGAGGATAACAATAGTAGTGATTCACAGGGCGATTCTCAGGATAACAACAATGACAACACAGAAGATGACTCACAGGATGATACTCAGGATTCATCACAAAATACCAACAACGACTCTCAAAATGATGCCCAGAATTCATCACAAGATACCAGCAACGATACGCAGGATGATTCTCAGAGCAACACTTCAGGCAAAACTGAGAAGTCCATCAAACTGAACAAGTCCACCGCCAAGATGTACACAGGAAGTAAGCTGACTTTGACGGCAACCGTGACCGGCATCAGCGGCAATGTTACCTTCTCTTCCAGCAATACAAAAGTAGCTACCGTGACCCAGAAAGGTGTTGTCAAAGCAAAAAAGCCGGTACAACAAAGATCACGGCTAAGATAGGTAATTACACCGCAACTTGTAAAGTCACGGTAAAAAAGACGACTTTGAAGTTAAAGAAATCTTCCAAAACGATCAGGGTCGGCAGAAAATATACCATCAAAGCCAAAACAAATTCATCGGGAACAATCACTTTTAGCAGCAGTAACAAGCGTATCGTTTCTGTAAGCAAAAAAGGTGTCATCAAAGCGAAAAAAGCTGGAAAAGCCACCATTACCGTCAAATGCAATGGCGTCACTAAGAAATTTAAAGTAAAAGTTGTCCGCTAATTCCAATGAAACGAAAATATTGACGAGTGTTTATAGTGAAGATTGTTCACTGATACAAAGAAACACCGGGAAGGTGAATGCTGTAAGCATACAGCTTTCACTTCACCGGTTTTGACCGCTGTGATTCTTTCCTTTTTGTTTACTGTGACAACATCTGTGTCTGTGGATTTCTAGGTGACTTTTTTGCTTATCCCCAAAACCTTTAATTTGTAAATATCTCCCTTCGCTTAATATTCAGGCACACCTCCTGTATGGATCCCCATAGAGTTACGGATATCTACCAGATCTTCTGCATCTTTTCCCCTGATATATTGCACTGATCTGCCTGTAGCATTTGCTAACAGAAGAGACCATGTTTGAATCTGTGCCTGATGCTCTAACGCCTCCATGCGATACAGCGCCTGATACAGATCTGTTCCCCAGGTCAATGCTCCATGATTTGCTAACAGGACACCATTGTATTGATTGACGTACGGCGCAATCCCATTTGGCACATCCACGGAACCTGGTTTTGCGTAAGGAGCGATATGGATATTGCCAGTGACCAAAACTCCTTCGGCAACAACCGGATGCGTCAACTCCAGACCAAGGACGGAGTAACTGGTCGCACACGCCGGATGTGCATGAACCACCCCTGTTATGTCCGGATTTTCCTTATATACTCTTAAATGCATTTTGACTTCGGAAGATGGCTTGTTCTCCCCTATAATCGTTCCATCCAGTTTCATTTTCACCAGTTCGCCTGGTTCCATAAAGCCTTTTGACACGCCGGTCGGGGTTACTATGATTTCATCCTCTGATATACGGCAGCTGATGTTTCTGTCGTTTGCCGCTACAAAACCACGATCATAGATGCGGCGGCCGACATCAATGATGGCCTCTCTGGCGTTTGTTTCTGTTAAATATTTTATCATTTGCTCCTAATATCCTTTCTTATCCTTTCCTTTAATTATCCAATATATCCAATATATCTGATAATATCAAATAATCATTCCTTTGAAAAGCAAAGACCAACTCAATTTGCAAGATTTGTCTATTCTTTGATGGAATTATGCAAGCATCCGCTGCCATTTTGGTATATATTGGTATCGTAATCAAGATGAACTGGTTTTGAGGGTGCGAGCAGGAAAGAATTTCTGCTGAACACCAATCAGAAAGGAGTTGAGTGATTATGATGAACAAGCTCAAAAGTTACCTTCATGAAGTAGCTGTATTTTATGGTGAAGCTTATATCGATTGTCTTAGAAAATAGTCATGCAGCAAGGCTCCCCGCACCAGTGCCTGCTGGTCGATCTGCAGATGCAGAAATGTTGCCGCTGCCAGACTTGTCTCTGCCACATGAAGACTATGTTCATATACGGAAGTCGTTCCATGCTGCATATATTTCTTTTCTTCATCCAGTCTTCCCTTTATCGTCAGTTCACGCGCTTTGGCGCAGACTTTTGAAAGGAAGGCTGAAAGTCCTCCTCTAGCCTTTCCTCATAATGATGATACCCATTCATGATAGAAATATCTGACATGTATCATTCCTCTAAATATAGTATTCCCTAATCTTAACTTAACTTTCCATCAACAATTCCTTCAGGTACATACCTTCTCTTCTATTCTTGGTTAATTTTATCAACTCTTCCACTTTTTCAAGACTAATTTTTTCTTCCTTGGACTTTAGATGTACATACAATGCCCCGATTAAATTTGAATCATTAAAGAACTGACATGCGACAACCTCCGGGATTGGCATCACATATGGATAAATGCTAAGTCAGCAACCACCAGTTCAACTGGTGGTTTGCAATTAGCCCTAATAAGGGC
>JAJQDO010000133.1 GCA_021202175.1 Clostridiales bacterium
ACGCTCAGACGAAGAAAACGGGGGAAGCATGTAAAGGGAACTATCCACATGTTGTTTTTTCCGTCGGCGAGGGAAGCAATGCCAATGCTTTTGAATTGTCCCTGGCGCTGCTGCGTTATGGATTTTCTGTGGCGGAAATCTTTTCCAGCATCGGAGAAGGAGATTTCCTTTATCTGGATAAAATCGCGAAAATCAGTCCGGAAACCCGTGTGTATTCCAATTTGGAACCGACGATGCTGTATTATGACTGCACGCAGATCGAGACAGACATTACCATCGGAAAAGACGCGGCCTATTATCATGCGGATGCCGTTCATGTGGAGTGGAGCGATGATATTCAGCCTTTTGGATACGCGGGGGTGCGACATTTCTTTGAGGCTTGTGACCAGGCACTGTCTGGGAATGAAAGAGAAGAAGATGTTTTAGCGTTGTTGTAATGGAGGAGAAATCAACATGAAAGGTTTAAGAAAATATATCGCCCCCTTTGCGCCGGATCAATCCGGAGCCGCCGCTGTGTTTTGCGAATTGGGCGGCCTGGTCATCATTTTGGATGCCGGGGGATGCGCGGGAAACATCTGCGGATTTGACGAGCCACGCTGGTTTGACAGTAAAAGTGCCATATTCAGTGCGGGACTGCGAGATATGGATGCCATTTTGGGACGAGATGATAAGCTGGTGGAAAAGATTGAAAAGGCCTGTGCGAAGATTGAGGGAGCGTTTGTGGCTGTAATCGGGACGCCGGTTCCCGCTGTGATCGGGACGGATTACACGGCGCTTCGCCATATGATTGAAAAGAAGACCGGCCTTCCGACCGTGACGGTGAATACCAACGGGATGGAACTGTACGATGCTGGTGTGGAAAAAGCTTATCTTGAGCTGTTCCGTACATTTTCTGAAAAAGAGGCGATTTCCAAAGGAAGGATTGCTTCTGATGGAAAAGCGGAAAGAAACGCGGAACAAAATGTGGAACGAAATGTAGGGCAAAATGCGGAACGAAACGTAGATCAAAATGTGGAACAAAATGGAGAACAATACAAGGAGATAGGAAAGAAAGGCGGGAAGAAGATTCCCGGCAGTCTGGGGATTCTCGGGGCGACGCCCATGGATGTTGTTGAGCCGAACCATTCTGGAACATGTACACAGATAGAAGCATATTATCGTAATGAAGGCTGGCAAGAAGTCTGTTGTTACGGTATGGGAGCCGGACTTTCGGCGGTTCGCAAAGCGGGACAGGTGGAGAAGAACATCGTGATCGCACCGGCAGGCCTTCAAGCTGCGAAATATCTGGAAAAAAGATGGGGGACGCCCTATGAAGCGGCATATCCTCTGGCAGCTATTCCAGACGGAGAACGGCTGTTGCAGCAGGTATGTTCCGGGCAGGACCAAAAGATACTGATTGTTCACCAGCAGGTTTTAGGGCATTCTCTTCGGAAAGAGATACGGAGCCGATGTGACGCCTCGGTAACGGTTGCTTCCTGGTTTGCGATGGAAAAGGAATTGCGGGAACCGGGAGATGTCTCTTTGAAGGAGGAGGATCAGTGGATTGCCCTGGTGAAAGAAGGACAGTATGACTGGATCATAGGGGATGAATTGTTCTTGCGGGCTGTGCCCCGGTGGAAAGGAAAATACCTTTCCCTGCCTCATTTTGCCGTCTCCGGGAAAAAATAATCGAGAATATGGATAGATAGGAATATGATAGAAGTGATGCAAACGGATGAAGTCCGGGAAAAGACAAATAAAAGTAAAATAAAAACCTTGCGGATTCGGGTTTTTGGCATCGTCCAGGGCGTTGGTTTCCGGCCGACTGTCAGCCGACATGCCGTTAAGAATCATATCAAGGGAAGTGTTTCCAACACTGGACCGTATGTTGAAATATGGGCACAGGGCGAGGAGACGGATCTGCGGAATTTCTGTCAGGGCGTCCGGGAGAAGCCGCCGGAACGGGCGGTCATCCTGAAAATGCACGTGGAGGATACTTTTCCAGATGTAGAAGTTCTTCCGGATTTCGATACATTTTCCATTATAGAAAGTGAAAAGAAAACAGGGGATATCTTCGTATCGCCGGATATTGCCATTTGTTCGAAATGTAAGCAGGAAATGTATGATAAAACGAACCGCCGTTATCTGCATCCGTTTATCAACTGCACTTGCTGCGGACCCAGATTGACGATATTAGATGCGATGCCCTATGACAGAGAGCGGACCAGTATGGCGGAGTTCCCCATGTGTGAACAATGTGAATGGGAGTATACCCATCCGCAGACCAGACGATATGATGCCCAGCCAGTCTGCTGTAACGAATGCGGTCCGGAAGTATATATTTTAAGTTCGACGGGAACGAGCGACCTGTCTGATGGTGCAGCGCAAAAGCAGACAGTGGAACCGGTCAGGATAGTCGGAAAGCATTCAAAGCAGGCAGAATGCGGTACGAGAAATAATACAGTGCACCATTGTGTCGGGCCGGAGGCCATCCGCCTGGTAAGAAGAGTGATCAGCCAGGGCGGCATTGCCGCCATCAAGGGAATCGGCGGGTTTCACTTGTGCTGTGACGCGACCAACGAGGCGGCGGTCATGCTGCTGCGGAACCGAAAGCGACGCCCGGTCAAGCCCTTCGCCGTCATGATGCGCGACATGGAGGCGGTCGAAAGAGAGTGCAGAGTCAGTGCGGCACAGGAAGGGATATTGGACGGGCATCAAAAACCGATTATTCTGCTGGAGCGGAAAGAGGGTGGACGAATCTGTCCGGCAGTGGCGCCGGGCAATCCGAAGATTGGGGTCATGCTGCCCTATGCGCCGATTCAGCTGTTGCTTTTCGATTATGACGATGAGATCACTATGCCGGATTGTCTGGTGATGACCAGCGCGAATACTTCCGGGGCACCCATATGCAGGGATGATGCGGATGCGCTGCGGGAGCTTGGCGGCCTTTGCGATGTGATTCTGTCCCATAACCGTCTGATCAGGATACGGGCCGATGATACGGTGATGGATTTCTTTCGGGGAGAACCGTATATGATCCGTCGTTCCCGAGGCTATGCGCCATTGCCATTTATGCTCAGCGAAAGCTGGAAGGGGGAAGTGCTTGCCATAGGCGGTGAGTTGAAGAATACATTTTGTGTCGGAAAAAATGCTCTGTTTTATCCGTCCCCTTACATCGGAGACATGGGTGATGTGCGTACCGTCCGCGCTCTGGAAGAGTCGGTGGAGAGAATGACCCGCCTGTTGGAAGCGAGTCCTGCCCTGGTGGCCTGCGATCTGCATCCAGATTATAATACGACGGCGGTTGCCGAGAAAATGGGATTGCCGGTCTTAAAAATTCAGCATCACTATGCCCACATTTTATCCTGTATGGCAGAAAATGACTGGAATGCCCCGGTGATTGGCGTGGCCTTTGACGGGACAGGATATGGCGTAGACGGTACCATCTGGGGTGGCGAGTTGATGGTGGCAGATTATGACGGATTTGTCCGTAAAGCTTCTATCACACCATTTTTGCATGTGGGTGGCGATATAGCGGCCAAAGAAGGCTGGCGCATCGCGGTCTCTTTGTTAGATGAAATCTATGGAGAGGAGGAAGCCTGTCATCTTGATGTCGGGTGGATACTATGCACCGAACAGGAAGCCAGGATATTGTGCAGGCTGCGTGAGCGGCGCGTCAAAGCCGTGGTT
>JAJQDO010000271.1:0-11558 GCA_021202175.1 Clostridiales bacterium
TTTGCTTAAGTTTCCACGACTTATGGCGCATATTTAAAATGATCCGGCTTTGTAGCTGCCACAGCGACAAGATCAATATCATCGAATGTCGACATCATATCTGCATCGCAGTGACCCATAAAGCCGAAACCAACGATTGCCAATCTTATCTTTTCCATCACATCAACCCTCAATCTCTCTTCTCATTGCTTCCTGATGACGGCGCACCTGCTCGATACTATCGACTTCCATATCGGCTCTTAAGTGTTCTCCGCCTTTATACTCGGAGCTTAAGAATCCTTTGTATCCAGCCTTCTTAAATGCTTCTACCACTTCAGGAATGGCTACTGCAGTTTCTTTATAATCTTCACTCACATTGTAGAACTTCGCATGGGTATGGAAAATGTAATCAATATTGTCGATGATATCCTGTGGCTCGGACCAGGAATAAGTAAAGGAGGAACCTGCATATTCCATATCGGCAGGGCCACCGCCGGCTGCCTTTACAGCATCCATCATTTCCTGCATTCCATTTGCCATACGATATTCCATATTGGCTTTTCCAAGGTTCAGATCATATTTAATCTTCACAAATCCTTTTTCCACTCTCTGCGCGTAAGCATCGTCGACAATCTTGATGCACTCTTCGGAAGCGCCATGTCTTCTCACCTTGTCTCTGAGAACATCCGGGATGTTACGACAGAAGATGCCCATATCCGGAATAAATCCGAAATACTTCGTTCCAGTACGATGAATCATCTCCATGTAGCCATCTGCCCATCCAGAGTTCAGGGAAAATGGCGCATGTACTTCCAGACCAATCTTCACATCCATCTTTTCCGCGTATTCCAGGCTTCCCTCAATGACATCCATCGGTGTGGACACCAGGGTACGCAGGTTCTTGAATCCGAGCAAAGATGCCAGGCGGATGTCCCGTTTCATCATGTTAATCTGCTCTCCCAAAGATAACATCCGGTTATCATAAATATGATTCTCCAGGAAGGCATCATAACAGGAAGGGGTCAGACCATATTTATCCAACCATCCAAACCATTGTGCCCTGAATTCTTCCGTCTCAATCGGAAGAGGGAATCTCTGAATCATCTGCTCTGCCAGAAGCTCCACTCCTGTCGCGCCCGTTTTGGCTGTCTCTCTTAAACATCCTTCCAGATCAAGCTTCTTATCGTAATATTCATCCTGATAACTGTAAAGAGAAACACTTCTTTTAATATCATAACTCATCTTATGTTCCCTCCTACTCAATCACAAAATCTGCTTCGCATGCTGCTTCCAGTTGGAATGGCATATACGAAGGAGCAATAATCTGAATCGCCTTGATATGATGGTCTCCCTGAGCAAGACCACCTGCCTTCATCACAGAAACGGTTGCAAATTCACCAAATTCCCAACGATAGTCCGAATCAACCACCGTACGCATTTCTTCCAGGGTAAAGGTTTCTCCATTTTCATTAATACTTATATCTTCGCGTTTCACATCTTCTCCATCCACATTGATCTGAATGTCTCTGACGATGGAAAGCGTGATTCCACGATAATACTGTGCTTTAAACTCAAACTGATAACCGATGACACTGTCATCTGCTTTTATATTTTTAAATCCATCCGGATTATAAATCTGTCTGCCAGCCATCATTTTTTCCTCCTGCTTTCTGCATTAGTCAAAATATATTTCCTTACCTGTCTCCGCAGATTTGTAAATCGCTTCCAGAATCTGGGTCACTACAAATGCCTGCTCTGGTTTTACTAACGGATCAGTATCATTGATGATCGCATTCAGCCACTGTTCCTGCTCACGAACTGCCTCTGCAGCTGCGCCGCCTTCGAAGAAGTCAACGACACCAGCCGGAGAAATGGTCTTTTCCATCAACTGATTATGCTCAACATTGTTGAAAATCAGCTCATCCTGCGGATAGCTGCCGCCATGGTGAATCTCCGCACCTGCTTTTGTTCCGCAAAGTGTGGTGGATGCTTCCATCGATTTCAGAATATTCAATGCCCAGGATGCTTCCAAATAGATTGTGGCACCATTTTTCATCTTTACTAAACCAAATGCGGAATCTTCTACTTCAAAAGTTTCCGGATCCCATGGACCAAATACGTTTCCATCCGGGCCATCTGCCTGACGGCCTAATTTGTAGAATACCTGTCCGCTTACGGATGCCGGTTCATAATTGTTCATCATCCAAAGTGTAATATCCAATGCATGTGTTCCGATATCGATCAATGGTCCGCCACCCTGCAGAGATTTGTTCGGGAATACACCCCAGGTCGGAACAGCTCTTCTACGAAGCGCATGTGCCTTTGCGAAATAAACCTCTCCTAATTCGCCCGCTTCACAGGCTGCATGAAGGGTCTGTGTGTCATCGCGCAGACGATTCTGATAACCAATCGTAAATTTCTTTCCAGACTTTTTCCATGCATCAAGCATCTTCTGTGCGTCCTCTGTGTTGTGTGCCATCGGCTTTTCACACATAACATGTTTTCCAGCCTCAAAAGCAGCTACTGTAATCGGGCAATGTGCCACGTTCGGCGTACATACATGAACCACATCAATCTCGATGCTGGTATCATTCAGCATTTCCATGTAATCTGTATAAACCTTTGCACCTTCTGCACCGTACTCTGCTGCTGCCTTTTCAGCTCTTTCCGGGATAATATCACAGAAAGCAACCATTTCTGCTTTGTCAGCCTGTGTCTTTAAAGACGGCATATGTTTCTGATTGGCAATTCCTCCACATCCTACGATCGCAACTTTTAATTTTTTCATTTCTACGTTCTCCTTTACTTTTTTATATATTTTTACTTTTTTCTCTTTCACTGATCTCTTCTGTTTTTTATCTTGAACTTTGAGAATTCGTCCGGATATATCACTTTATAAATTCTGTTATCCCTATGCAAATCAATTCCGGCTCATTAAATCACAAAGTTTTTCAGATATCTCTGGCTCAAAATCAGGGATTCTTCCACTTTTTCTTTCGAGCCTTCAAATGCTTTATCTTCTATCTCGATGCAGGTATATCCGTCGTAGCCGACATCCGTCAGCGCTGATACATATTTACCCCAATCAACATCTCCCAGTCCCGGAAGCTTTGGTGACATGAAATCTAACGGATAAGCCATGATGCCACAATCATTCAGGCGATCTGGATAGAGCTTGATGTCTTTATAGTGTACATGGAAAATCTTGTCACTAAATTCGTAAATCGGTTTAATGTAATCAATCATCTGCCATACAAAGTGAGATGGATCATAGTTGATTCCCAGATAATCGCTGTCCAGAATCGCAAACACCTTACGCCAGATTGTCGGTGTCGTCATCAGGTTCTGTCCACCCGGCCACTGATCTGGACCAAACAACATCGGACAGTTTTCAATGCCGATCTTGACACCATTTTCTTCTGCCAGTGAAATGATGGACGGCCATACTTCCTTAACCAGTTCCAGGTTCTCTTCGATGGTCTTCGTCTGATCTCTGCCGATGAAAGTTGTTACCATATTTACGCCCAGTTTGTGGCTGGCAAGAATCAGATTTTTCAGATGCGTTACCGCGGCGTCACGTTTCTCCAGATCTCCATCCATCGTATTCGGATAGTAAGCAAGAGAAGAAATCTCTACATTTTTCTCTTTACTGTAATCCACAATATGCTTTGCATAATCCTCATCTTCAAGAACACGCTCCGCATCGATATGGCTGACACCCGCATAACGTCTTTCCGCTTTCCCCTGTGGCCAGCATGCTACTTCCACACATTCGAAACCATGCTCCGACGCGAAATCCATCATCTCTTCATAATTCCATGTGTCAAGAATTGCACTTACAAATCCTAATTTCATTCTGTCTCCTCCTTTTCCTTGTGTTCCATATGTGATGTCATATGGTTTCTTTCCCTATTGATACTTCTCTTTCTCCAATCAGTTTCAACATCTTTATGTTTTTCATGGGTTCATTATAAATTTTTACCGCTTAAAATACTTTCTCCAATTTATCCAAAACAAGAATTCTTTTCAGACTTTTTTTGTGCAAAAAAAGAGAAGACAAAAATAACACATTGTTTTTTGTCCTCTTCTAAAAACATGGCTTAAATAAAAGCTCTAAGGGGTTGGGCGCCTCACTTTTCCTCCCACGTAAAAAGCACCTCACGATTTGCGAAGTGCTTGTGTTTTTAAATAATCAAATTATAAAAGAGAAACTTTGGCCGGAGCGTCGCTCCCGGCATCTCTTTTGCCCATTGCATTGTGCATGTGGCGCATGAAGACGCATTTTTCACCTCAAAGTTTCTCTACATATCTGTATATAACAAGAGATTATTCGGCAGACGTCGCCTCTCCTGCATCTCTTTTGACCTCTAGGGTGCGTGGTTGCAACGGAATTTACCACCTCGAATAATCTCTCATTCATCTTATCCTCATTAGACATAAATTATTCTTTTTTGTAAAGAATCGTTTTATTTCTCAAATAATTTTGAAGACGGCTCTCGCTGATTTCCCAGCACGAAATTATGGAATTTTTATATCCGGGCTCATCTTCTGAAGTATGAATCCTCCAAACAACTTGCGTATATTGATTTCCTTCTGTTCTGTCACATCTTCACCTCGATAAACTGGAATTTGTGTTCCTTCTATTTCACTTTCCAGCTACCTGCCTTGTTTGATCCGACTCTCTCAATTAATTTTTTCGATTTCAGCGCGGCAATGGCTCTGGATATTGTTCGCGACGATATTTTGCAAATCTCTGCCATTTCCGGTACTGTTATATCTTCATCTTTTCGTAGAATCTCCAGAATTTCACTTTCCAGATCGCTTATTGTGCCATTTATCATGCCATTTATCATGCCATCCTCTGACATGATATTTCTATCTATCCTTGAAAATTCAATTGTAAAATCATTTTCGGAATTAATATAACTCACTTTAACACCTGAGTCCTGACATAAAGTATAAATCTTTCTTAGCCCAGATCCAAACGTTTCCACATCTTTGCATAAATACAATGTTTTTGAAATCAATTCGTTTCGAAGGAACGAATGTAAATCTCTGGTTGCGAAATCTTCCGGGCGAAAATCATTTGCAAAGGAACCGGGATTCATAATTGAAATACGATTTGAATAAATATCTATTTCATGCTGCACAGATGAATCATCTCGAGCATGGGCAAAACTGTTGATGACAGCTTCCCGTATGGCATCAATCGGAATTTCAGGAGTTTCTACTCTATGAATCCCATCGTCACTGATCCGAGAACTCCATCGAATGTTTTTAATGATATAACTGGTTGCTTCATTAATCAGTTCAAATATATTTCCCTCGACCCGCGAAATATCAAGGAATGTATTTTTGTGTTCTGTAGCGAATACCGCCATTTTCAGCGTAATAGGATGATTTTTGGAAAAGAGCATCTTTCCGGCATTCGTAAGGTATTCTCCATTTAACAATCCCAACTTTTGCATAAGAATATCTGCTTCCGTTCCCATCTCTGGCAGTCTGCCACAGTCCGTCGCATTTTTATAGAAATTATTAAGAGTAGATTCATTTACATCGTTTATTGTTTCCCCTGATGATTTGTTTTCCCAATTTTCCTCATATTCTTGAGCAATCATCATCTTTCGAAGCTCACCTGGAGACATTTCACGGTCTTCATCAGCAACACGTATATAGTATTTTCCGAATGCAGAATAAGGCTTATCTTTTCCTTTAAAATTTACAACAATGATCTCAACATTATCAACGAATTCTGTTTTAACTTCTGGAAAAATCTGTGGTCTTATGGCTTCGAAATTTTTTCTTGAAACATCTCGTAGTGTAGAATCAACAATTGTAAACTTATTCGGTGTACCATCATTTTTTAATCCAAAAAAATTTTCCCATATCCGTGCTTATTTAATATACTGGATATAGATATCATTGCCTCATGTATTTCGCCTGTGGTCTTTTTAAATTCGTTTGTTTCATCTTCTCTGAACATAGCAATCCCTCCTTGGCATACAGAATACTATATTTGGCATGATATTTCAAGGATTTGTCAGTATAACTGGCATGATACGATTGATATTGACACGCCCAATGCCTCTTGATTTTCCCTTCAATTGTTATATACTTATTACAATAAATAACCGCTATATGATTTATATCAACCTGCTTAAGATTTCTACGATAAAAAACGGAGGTATTTCATGTTATATCCATTTATGACGCTTAACGATACTACAGAAATTGTCCACTCTGAGATGCAAGACGACGGTCAAGTTAAAGTATGTATTGAGAAGCCTGTTTATGGCGGCTTTCATTCTGCTGTGTGCTTTCTTCCAAATTACAGATGGGAAAATATAAAAAGTTTTTCTAAAGAAGAAATGAACTATTATCAGGAGCTAATAGAATCCACTGCCAATATTATTCTTGAACTGGCACAAGAAGGTGGGCATATCTTTATGTAGATATATACAAAAAACCGGGCTGGAAACATTCTATCTCCGGCCCGGTTCTTCAGTTATAGATTATTATTTATTATAGAGATATCATCCCAACTGCCCCACTGCATCCGCCAGCTGTTCTAGCGCCTGGGCAAGCGTCTTTCTTGGGCAGGCGATATTGATACGCTCAAAGCCTTCCCCGTCCTTACCAAACATAGCTCCTCTGTCCAGCCAGAGATTGGCCTTGTTCACAACCAGATCTTCCAGTTCCGATTCTGATAACCCCAGTCCTCTGCAATCCAGCCACAACAGATACGTGCCTTCCGGCTCGATGAGTTTAATCTGTGGCAGGCGTTTTTCCAGAAATGTTTTGATATACTGATAATTGTCATAAAGATATGATTTCAGTTCCTCAAGCCATGGGCCACCTTCCTCATAGGCAGCCTGACAAGCGGCCAGGCCCATCATGTTACACTGGTTGTATGCTGCGGAATTCATCACATCCGTAAACTGTCGTTTCAGCTTGTGGTTAGGGATAAAGATATTGGATGTCTGCAATCCCGCCAGATTAAAAGTCTTGGATGGAGCGGTACAGGTGATTACCATATCCGCATATTCTTCTCCAAGCGATGCTAAAATGGTATGCTTGTGTCCTGGGAATACGAAATCACTGTGAATCTCGTCACTGACGATAATCACGTCATATTTTCGGCAAATGTCTGCCGCCTTTCGCAGTTCCCATTCTTTCCACACTCGGCTGACTGGATTGTGCGGACTGCACAAAATGAATAGTTTGACATCGTTTTGTACGACTTTCCTTTCAAAATCCTCAAAATCCATCTCATAATGTCCGTCAACTAATCTGAGTGGATTGTTGACAAGCTGTCGATGATTGTTCTCAATAACGTTTGCAAAAGGATAGTAAACCGGCTGCTGAATCATCACGCTCTCGCCTTCCCTGGTATAGGCCTGGACAGCCGTAGCCAGGGCAAATACTACTCCTGGAGTCTTCACCAGCCACCGAGGTTTTACCGTCCATCCAAATCGTTCCTCATACTAGTTTGCCACGGCGTTAAAATAATCTTCTTTTGTATCGCTGTAACCATAGATGCCGTGCGCGACCGTCTTTTGCAGTCGGTCAATGATTTCCGGCGCTGTCCTGAAATCCATGTCGGCGACCCACAGGGGAAGAATCCCCTCTGGTTTGCCAAGTTTTTTTGCGAAGTCATATTTTACGCTGTTTGTCCCTCTGCGGTTAACAACGGTATCGAAATCATAAGCCATCTTTTTTCCTCCGGTTGTATTTTATAGTAAACGACTTTATGTCGTTTACTATCGCGCCGATCGCAGGCTGCTTAAGCGGCCATTCCTTTGTGCGATTGTGTGCATCATCTTTATAGTGAACGACAAATTATTTTTGTTGTTCACTATAAAATATTTGGCACGCATTTGCATGAGAAGTATTTTAGTAATATGCATGTAAACAATATGCGGTGTCCTTCTCATGCTCCCTGCCTTCCTGACAACATTTCATATATTTTAAAATGCCTGTGCCAAATCGTCAACCAGAAATTTTCTTGTCTCGGACTATTCCGCGTCTGTCACGCCGCCTTCCACGACCAGTTCTTCCTCATAATCGGCGCCATACGTATCCAGCAAGGTCGCCTCATAATCCGCATGGAAGAAATTCTCTTCTCCTAATGCCTCGATTTCTTCGTTCAGCCAGTCAAGCAGCGTGCTGTTTCCTTTGGTGACGGCCGGAGCGATCGTGTCCTTGCTTCCCAGGCTGGCGATACCCACCGTGTAACCTTCATTCTGGTTGGCAAACGCGATAACTTCTGTATTGTCATTGGCCCAGGCGACGCCATTTCCATTTTCGATGGCTGTCTTCGCTGCTGCGTAGGTGTCATATTTCTGCAACGTGATGTCCGGATACTCTTCAGTCAGATAAGTTTCTGCCGTTGTCCCAGAGATGACGATGATCTGATCATCCTCACCGATCTGGCTTAGGTCGGTGATCACATTGTCGTCCGGAGAAACCACACCCAAGGCCACGTTCATATAAGGCAGGGCAAAGTCCACTTCCTCGGCCCGTTCCTCGGTCACGGTAAAGTTCGCGAGGATGATATCCACCTTGCCCGTCTGCAGGTATTCGATGCGGTTCGCTGCTTCTGTGGAAACGTATTCGATATCTACGCCCAGGTCTTCTCCGATCCGTTCCGCAAAATAGATGTCATAACCCTGATAGTCGCCGTTTTCATCGACATAGCCAAAAGGATTCTTATCAGAGAAAACGCCAATCTTAACCGTGCCGCTCTCCTGAATCTCTTCCAGAGTACGATAATCTCCCGAAGAAGCAGCTTCTTCCGTTGCTTCGCTTTCTGAACCGGTGCTGTCGCCATCGCTGCTGCTATCAGTGCTACTGCTGCTTCCGCAGGCTGCTAACGTTCCAGCCATCACAGTAACTGCCGTCAGTAATGCCAATTTCTTTCTCCATGTTTTCTTCTTCATTTTCTTCCTTCCTTTCCGGCTTACGCCTATATACAAATTTGACAACGTATATCGTTTATCTATCTGAATACTGCTTTTTTGCGGTATCAAATACAAAGGTATTTAAAAACTTCTTCGCCCGGTCGGTTTTCGGATGCTCAAAAAATTCCTCCGCCGTCCCTTCCTCCACGATATTGCCCTGTTCCAGGAAAATGACCCGGTCCGCCACGGCCTTTGCAAACTGCATCTCATGAGTGACGATCACCATGGTGCTTCCGTTTCTGGCCAGTTCAAGCATGGTATCGAGTACCTCTCTTACCATTTCCGGATCCAGTGCCGCCGTCACCTCATCAAATAATATGATTTCCGGGTGCATGCACAGGGCGCGCACGATGGCCACCCTCTGCTTCTGTCCGCCGGACAGTTCTCTGGGGTAACTGTCCCGTTTTTCCGACAGCCCCACTCTTTCCAGCAGCTGTTCCGCTTCCCGTATCACTTCCTCTTTTTTTCTCTTCTGCACGATCATCGGCGCCAGTGTGATGTTTTCCAATATCGTTTTATGAGGGAACAGGTCATAACTCTGAAAAACCATGCCGATTCGCTGGCGAAGCGTCGTCACATTTTTTGCGTTTTTATCGACAACCTCATCACCCAGCGTAATCTTTCCTTCCTAAATCGGTTCCAGGGCATTCATGCATCGAAGCATCGTGCTCTTTCCACAGCCGGAGGGTCCGATGACCACCAGCACTTCTCCCTGATGGACTGTCAGATTTAACTTATTCAATACGACGTTGTCCCCGTAGGCTTTCGTCACATTTTCTAATTTTAATAAAGCCTTCTTATCATCCATACCATATACTTCGTCCATATCACACACTCCATTTCTTTTCCAGATAGCGGGCAATCATACTGATCGGCCAGCAGGCGAGAAAATAGAGCAGCAATACTGTCCCGTACAGACCAAATGCCGCGTTCGGCGAGACCATGCGGTTGGCCTCGATGATCTGCTGCGTCACCTTCAACACCTCCACTACGCCAATCATCATCACCAGACTGGTGGTCTTGATCATGCGCGTGATCAGATTAATCGATAGGGGAATCAGCCGACGCAATGCCTGGGGAATGATAATATAAAAAAATGTCTGATTCTTCGTCATTCCCAGAGCCTCACTGCTCTCATACTGGTGCTTCGGTATGCTGATCAACGCCCCGCGCACCAGGTCACCCATCTCCGCCGTGCCCCAGAAGGAAAACACGATAATCGATGACAATTCGCCGGATAGATTCCATCCAAAGATACGGGTCGTTCCGAAAAATACGATAAATAGCAGGACCAACTGTGGCATAATGCGCACAATCTCCAGATAGATTCTTGTAATCACCCTGATGACAGGGTTCTTCCAGGTCATCACCACGCCAAGAAGAATCCCCAGAGGGATACTGATCAGCACGGAAATGAGACTGATCCGCAGGGCCACGCCCAGACCGCCCAGCATACGGGCGAGATTACTTCCTTTTAATAATACGCTAATCCCCAAATCCGGCATAACGCAGCCTCCTTTCCACCAAGCTTCCCACGATGGACACCGGCAATAAAATAATCAAATAAAAGACCACCAGCAAAAACAGACATTCCGTGGTCTTATAGTACAATCCAATCAAATCCTTTGCCGTAAACATCAGGTCCATCAGACTGATGGCACTGAACACGCTGGTCTCTTTTAACAAAAAAATAATATTCGCCACAAAAGCAGGGACACTGATGCCGACCGCCTGAGGAAGCAGCACATGCCAGAATATCTGCGGCCGACTCATCCCCAGGCTCATGGCGCTCTCCGTCTGGATAACCGGGATGGCCTCCAGCCCGCTGCGAAAGGCTTCCGCCATATAGCTGCCTTCCAAAAGGGCCAGACCAAAAACGCCACAAAACTCCGCGGATAAGCTCAGTCCAATTTTCGGAAGCGCAAAATACATAAAAAATAATTGAATCAACAGCGGTGTGTTGCGAAAGAGTTCGATATACACCAGCACGGCCTGTGCCAGCACTGGAATATGATAATGCTGAATCAACGCACAGATCAGTCCAAACACAATCGCCAGCACGATGCCCTGCCATCCGATGTGAAGAGTCAGTATCATCGCTTTCTCATACAGCGGCAGATAATCGCTGATCACTGTCCAGTTCATATATTCTCTCCTTTCCAAGTTGTATTTTCATGAATCCTGTGTGCTGTATTATTGATATGTAGCAAATATCCTACACATATCTGCTGATTTTTAATGATACAGTACACTAAGCCATATTATTATGGCCAATGTTCCAGATATCCATATTTATTATATTCACAACCATAGTATATAGGTTCGTGGGACTTCTACTCAGGGATCCTGTGAACATATGATTCGACTCCCTTCTAGTTAGTTATAACATATATAACCTATATGTCCAATATGTTTATAGGGAAAATAGTACACCCAGGCGATTCATTTGTCAACACTTTTTAAGAACTAAATGTATATGGCAATAAACAACGATAGTTATTCACGGGGTATAGATGGATGAATATTATCATCTCTTTTCTTCTGTACGGATGAATTCAGTGATTTTACTGTTTTGGTCCGTACATTTCTTCCTTCTGTACGGACGGATCCTGTGATTTT
>JAJQDO010000271.1:11658-18814 GCA_021202175.1 Clostridiales bacterium
TTACTGTTTTGGTCCGTACATTTCTTCCTTCTGTACGGACGGATCCTGTGATTTTGTTGTTTCCATTTATTCATGGGTTATCCTACTCTCACATGAAATATCCACTACCTTGTGAATCAGTAACGAGTAAGGAAATATGATATATTATACAATAAAAGGATAGATAGGAGGCCATTAAAATTTAAAACGGCCGAGATTCATTTATTAAACTCCATAGATTTTCTTGAAGAATTGGAAGGAGATTTATATGGAAAGTAATATAGAAATATTTTATAAAAATAAAAAAAGGGGCTATCGGAAAATTCCGATTAAGCCCCTTCTTTCATTCATCTTTATGATTATATTATCCTATCAATTTTATCGAGACAGACTCATAACCCGCTCCAGGAATCCGGCTTCTTCTCTTTCTCCGATGAGCATATCACTGTAGTCAGCCGGCATCCCCGCAGGAGTGGACTGTAAAATATAATCGTTTCTCATATCTTCGGTAATCTTAATCTTAAACATATTTTTACCCTCCCCTATGTTTTGCATGATTGTCAACTGCATTTTGACATATCCATAATCCTTGTTTAAAGGTTCTCGTTTTACAATTCTTAAAATTGTTCTCATGTACATAGAATATCATTTATTATCGGAAATTCAATGGGCGTATATCCTAAATCTTCGGAAAAATTTTGTGCTACAAGCACAAATTATGCTATTATATAATAAGACAAAAGAACGTAAGAAACGACAAAATCCATGGCATCGATCCTTTTGCCGTTCAAATCATATCAAGTAAAAAGAAAGACTGCTGTTCCCTTACTTCATGAACAGCAGCACATAAGGATTATCATTCATAATGTAATATACAAAATCATTACCACCAGGGGAGGTATCAATCATGGCGCTTACCATACGGGAACTCATCGATCAAAATCGCGGTAAATATCATCTCAAACTTTTGGCCGGGGCAGATTCCCTGGATTTTGTTGTGACCTGGGTGCACATGACGGAAGATTCCAGTGTGTCGGAATTTTTCTGGGGCAACGAGATCGTGGTGACCAGCGGCTATGCCGCTCAAAGCGAGGAGAAGCTTCTCGAGTTCGTCACCGTTTTGGAAAAGAGTCGCTGCGCCGCAATTGTGATCAATATCGGACAATATATCCAGGAGGTTCCATCCGCAGTGATCGCGTACTGCGAAGAAAAACACATGCCGCTTCTCACCATGCCCTGGGATATGTCCATCACGGAGTTCGTGCGGGAATGCTGTTATATGATCAACAAGAGCACCTTCGATGAAGAAAATCTTGCCGATGCCGCTCTTCGCGTGATTCTGTCACCCCATGAATCGGGAAGGTACGTCAGTCAGCTGGAAGATTATTTCCATTTTGAAGATGGTTTTACCATTCTGGCTCTTCGCATCCACACATCCGGCTATTTCCGCAACGTTCTGGATCAAAGAAGCACGCTGCGGTTACATACGGCACTTCGCGGTTTTGACTTTACTTACCTGATCTTCCGCTATGAGAAACGATTTTTTCTTCTCCTCAACCATAAAGACCCGGCGGTTTCTCTGCGCGTCAGTCAGGATATCTGGAACACCATCCACGGGCGTCTCCCGGATCTGCCGGTGGAAATCGGCATCGGGACGGCAGTGGATACCATCGAAGAACTGTCCGACAGCTTCTATGCGGCCATCTCCGCCCAGCGGCGGGCTTCACTCCAGAGGCAGAACATTGTCAATTTTCAGGACATGGGCTTTTACAAACTCCTATACTCGGTGCCCAACGACGCCTTGCTGGTTCACTATTATCACGAAATGATGGATCCCCTGCTGGAACATGACGCGCGTCATGGCAGCGTCTACACCGAGACCTTTTTTCGATATCTGTTATATGACGGCAGTCTGCAGGCAGTCGCCAATGCCATGTACACCCATCGCAATACGGTAAATTATCGCATGGGAAAGATAAAGGCTATCCTGGGATTATCCCTGGATAGCCAAAAAGAACGGCTGCCCTACCTACTGGCCTACCATGCAGGCGTTATCATGAAGTTATGCGAAGATTATGATTGAAAATATATGATATATGATTTACAGGGAAACATTCACACGGGCAACTTTCGCACGGTTCACGCGCGAAGAGCACTGCATGTCATGCCTCCTTTTGTTTCCATCACCCTAAACTTTCGCACGGTTCACGCGCGGAGAGCACTGTGCCGCTGTATCAGCTTCACAATCTCGACAATCGGAATCACCAGCGCGCCGAGAAGAATCGCGACCACATATTCGACAGGCTCCACACTGGTGAATTCAAAGGCCACTGCGAGCACAGGAATCTCGCAGACTGCCGTAGTAGCAATCAGGGAAGCCACGGCCGCCAAAAGAAGCATCTTGTTCTGACTGCCGAGTTTGAACATGCTCTGGCGCTGGGAGCGCATATTCAAGCTGTGAAAGATTTCGGCCATGGACATGGTAAGGAATGCCATGGTTGTTCCATCCGCGCTGTCCGTGATCGCCCAGACGCCGCTTTCTATATAGTGTCCGATAAAATACGATGTCAGAACGAGAATCGTTACCATCACTCCCTGATATAGCACATCGAACCCCATGCCGTCGGCAAATATACCCGCCTTTGCATCTCTCGGTTTACGGCCCATGATATCCGGTTCCGCTTTTTCCACACCCAGAGCCAGAGCCGGGAAACAGTCTGTCACCAGATTAATCCACAGAAGATGCACCGGCTGCAAGATGGTAAATCCCATCAGGGTAGCAAAAAAGATGCTTAACACTTCGCTCATGTTAGACCCTAAGAGAAACTGAATGGCTTTGCGGATATTATCATAAATGCGTCTTCCTTCTTCTACGGCACCAACAATGGTAGCAAAATTATCATCCGCCAAAATCATATCAGCCACATTTTTTGTCACATCCGTTCCAGTGATGCCCATTCCGACGCCGATATCTGCTGATTTGATAGACGGAGCATCGTTCACGCCATCTCCGGTCATGGCCGTCACATAGCCGGCATTCCGCCAGGCATTGACGATGCGGGTCTTGTGCTCCGGCTGCGCACGGGCATAGACACTGATATTGGGGAATTCCTTTTCAAATGTCAACTCATCCATGCTCTCAAGCTGAGCGCCGGTGATCGCACGGGTCTGGTCCGTAATGATATCCAGTTCCTTCGCAATGGCGACCGCCGTATCAACATGATCGCCAGTGATCATGATCGGACGGATGCCTGCCTGACGGCATTCCACGATGGCATCCTTCACCTCTGGGCGAACCGGGTCGATCATCCCACAAAGACCGACAAAGCAAAGCTGTTCTTCCAATATATCCGGTTCATAAGCGGCTGGCGCTTCGTCCCATCGTCTCTGAGCACAGGCAAGCACACGCAATGCCTTATCTGCCATGGCCTTATTTGCGGACAAAATGTCTTCCCGATCCTGTTCCGTCATCGGCACGGCCTGTCCACCTTTAAGATAATGACTGCATTTTCCGATGACCATATCCGGCGCACCTTTTGTAAACTGTATCATGCCCTCCTCTGCCTCATGCACGGTGGACATCATTTTTCTTCCGGAATCAAAGGGCGCCTCTCCACAATGCACAAACGTCTCTTTTAAAGAAGGTTTGGCTAATCCCAGATTGTCCGCCCAGACCACGAGAGCCGCTTCCGTCGGCTCACCGGTCACCTCTCCAGTATCGTCAAGTTCCGCGTCATTGCAGAGAGCCATCGCCGTCGCCAGGCGGTTTTCGTCTTCGCCAAACATATCGACAACCGTCATTTTATTCTGCGTCAGCGTACCGGTCTTGTCGGAACAGATGACCTGGGCACAGCCAAGCGTTTCCACTGCTGTCAGACGGCGGATAATGGCGTTACGCTTTGACATGTTGGTAACACCGATGGAAAGCACGACAGTGACAACGGCCACCAGGCCTTCCGGGATGGCCGCCACCGCCAGCGAAACCGCGATCATGAATGAGTTCAGTGCCAGCTCAAACGTAAAGCTGCCTGCCCGTAAAATCTGTACAGCAAAAACAACGATACAGATACCAAGCACCAGCCAGGTCAGTATCTTTGACAGCTGGTTCAATTTTATCTGTAAAGGCGTCAGACCTTCCTCAGCATGCTGGAGAGCATCGGCGATCTTACCCATCTCGGTATCCATACCGGTAGCCGTCACCACAGCAGTCCCCCTGCCATAGACGACCGTGGCACCCATATAAACCATATTTTTGCGGTCGCCAAGAGCTACGTCTTTCTCTCCCTCACGCAAATGAATGAGATCGATAAACTTCGTTACCGGAACCGATTCCCCCGTCAGAGCGGCCTCCTCCACTTTCAGACTGGCGCTTTCCAGAACACGGGCATCTGCCGGAACAGCATCCCCCGCTTCCAGCAAAATGATATCTCCCACCACCAGGTCTTCGCTGCGAACGATCTGCACCTTACCGTCTCGCAACACCTTCGACGTAGCTGCGGACATTTCCTGCAATGCCTCGATGGCTTTTTCGGCCTTGCTCTCCTGATAAACTCCCAAAACGGCATTGACAATCACAACGACGATGATAATGATGACATCCGCAAAGCTATCATGCTCCACGATGGCCAACACACCGCTGATGGCAGCGGCCACAATCAGGATAATGATCATCGGGTCGGCCAGCTGCTCCAAGAAGCGCTGGCCCAGGGACGCCCCATTTTCCTGTTCCAGCCGGTTCTTCCCGTTTTTTTCCAGACGGCTCCTCGCCTCCATTTCTGAAAGACCGGACTCACAGGAACATAAGTCTTTTAAAACATTTTCTTTTTCTTCACAATAATAGCGCATGGACCTTCCTCCTTATCTGCTTATGAATCCAGTGACAATTCTGGCTGTCCAAATCATCCCCGCAACACGGATTCCACCAGGGATTTTTCGCCTCGGTCACGTCCTCTCGTCCGATCAAATCATCCTCGCGACGCAGACTCCACAGAACATTTCAAGCAATCGTTTTCAAATGAACAGCATCATATTTCAGCCATTTTATAACATACCGGAAATAAAAATCTCAAACCCGATAACTATCAAAATCACACCGCCCAATATCTGTGCTTTATTCGACAGCTTGGTCCCAAATTTTTTTCCTATCTCCAGACCGGCGATGCAGATAAAGAAAGTCACAATCGCTATGATCAGCGATGCGACCAACGCCATCAGCCAGTTGTAATCGGCGATGGTAAATCCCACAGAAAGCGCGTCAATAGAGGTTGCGACGCCTTGCACCAACAGTGCTCCGACACCGAGTCTGACCGTTGCCTCGTCCCCTTCACGGTTTCTTATACCGTCGATCAACATTTTTCCTCCGATATAACAAAGCAAAATCAACGCGATCCAGGGAATCATCGGCTCAAACGCTGTAAAATACTGGACGATCGTATGTATACAGACCCATCCCGTCATCGGCATCAAAGCCTGGAAAAATCCAAATACCCCGGCAATGCCCACCATCTTGTACCTGCGCATCCGTGGTTCATTCAGTCCGTTGGCCATCGACACGGAAAACGCGTCCATTGCAAGCCCGACACCGAGTAAAACACTGTTAATAAAAAACATAAGGTTCCATTCCATTTTTTTGTCCTCCTGCCTGTTCCAATGATACTGCCCTTTTGTATAGAGTACGGGATTTTCCCAAACTTTATACGAAAACAGGAAATGAAGAAACTACTTCCTGCCAAAAAAGCATACCTCCTGATATGTTCCCACATCATAGATAATCGTATTAACGATGTTAACAAAAGACGTATACCATAACAAAAGACCCAAGTACAGCTGACCAAGCCATACTCAGGTCTTATTTGAACGCATCATGTGTACAAAAAAGAGACTCCTACATATAACTTCATCAGTTATACATGAGTCTCGCAATTTAAAACAAGCCAGACCGAAAAGCGGTCGGTATGTTGACTTGCTACGCAATCCATACGCTTGCTACTCCCCCACGGGAAATTTGTTTTTAACATCGTACTTTATTTTACCATTAAAGTCAATAGGAAATTGAGAAAAAAATATTATTAACACGATGATTGCGTTGACAAAATACACAATTTTGTGTAATATATTTCTACATAGAAGGTGAATATGAAACCAAGAGATCAAGCAATCAAATCCCTTTCTAAAGCTTGATATGTGTTCTACAGGCATGGCAAAAAGCATGACATTTTTTATAACACTACATTAAGGTGTTCCATCCCTTTAAAGCGCCATGATTTTAATGAAAATGACTTAAAATACATCGAAAAAGAAATCAAACGAAACGAGAGATAAATGACAAATTGACACTACCAATTTCTTACCAGGAGGATTACTATGAAAAGTATTTATACAGCAATATTTATTCAGGGAGAAGATGGAAAAACTTTTTATGCACGCGTCCCTGACCTGCCAGGATGCATCACTACAGGAGACAATCTTGCGAATGCCATCGAGGAGATTACAGACGCAGCGAATCTATGGCTGGTAACTGCTGAAGACCACGATGACCCCATTCCCGCTCCTACACCACAAGTAGACTTGGTTATTGAAAATGGCGCGATCTGTTCACTGATTTCTATTGATACCATAGCTTATCGTGCCGCCACCGATACCAGAGCCGTCCGCAAAAATGTATCTCTTCCGGCCTGGATGGCCAGGCTCGCAGAACAGCGTGGCATTAATTGCTCACAAGTATTACAGGAAGGGCTTCTGAAAAAACTTGTCTAATCGTTTCCTTTTGGAATAATGATCTGTACACACAAACGAAAAACTCCGCAATAGGGAACAATGTCTTGCCCTGACAAGGAGATCCCTCCGGTCATAAAACTAGAGGGATTTCTTACATTATGATATGATATAACTAAAATAATCTTGCAGATTCATCTCATATTTCACTCAATACATCTGTTTCAAGAATCATCTGCCGACTGTCATTATTATGATTGAAACGCCACACTAGAACAATCTGATTATTCCTCACTGTTATTAAACAACGGTTCCAGAGCATCAGCATATTCTTCAAATATATCTAACAGGAACTGGTTCCAGTGACGGGCATCGGTCTCGCTGCTGCCAAAAACATAGTCTTCCTGGACATAATCGATGACGTCGAATCCGGGCATCGCTTTGCTCGCGCCCGCGGTCCGAT
>JAJQDO010000271.1:18824-25041 GCA_021202175.1 Clostridiales bacterium
CAGAGATACCGGGCGCGTCCACCCAGCTGCGCAGATCTGTACAGGAAGCTTCCGTGGATGTTCCATTTTCTGTCTGAGCGGTGGCCTCTGCTTTGGTGACCGTCACAGCGCCATCCACATATTCCCCATACATCTGGTCAACATACAATGCGAGGGATTCGCCAAGCACCTCTGAAGGAACATGACCGCCGTCCCACTGCCACTCGATTTCAGCGTCAACTCCGGCATTCAACCAGGCAATCTGCAGATTCAGAGAGGTAAACATAGACATGTCACCTTCGGACGCACCCATAACGATTCGCGTCCAGGTCGGATTCTCGGTCCCTTCGACGCCGATATAATTTAACGGATTATACAAGGAAACAATATTATTGCCATATTCATCTCCGGCTGAAATCTCTTCGATATCTGTCTTGTAGGCTTCTACCATCTCTTCGTAGGTTTCATAATTATTGGAATCGATACTGCTCGATGCTGACTGTGTCGTCCCGCTGTCCGGTGTACCTACCAGCATTTCGCCATCGTTATCCGTATCATCGGTCGTATCATCACCAGTTGCGGAATCATCCATTGTTTCGTCTCCCGCAATGTCAGCCACTTCGCCGTCCGGTAAGTTTCCATCCACAGTAACATCTCCATCGATCGTGGATCCTTCCGCTGCCATATCCGGCGCATCTCCATCCGGCAGATTGCCGTCTGCGACTAAGGTACCATCCGTTGTAGAATCTTCGGCCGCATCCGCATCGGTCGTATCCATCTCTGTATTGCCACGGTCCGGACGATTTCCTTTTCCGGTCGTGTCGTCGCCCGTAACACCATCCGACAGCTCGCCATCGCCAATATCACCGTCCGGCAACTCGCCGTCGCCCATGCCGCCACCACGGACCATACCATCATTGCCGCCGGTGCTGCTGCCTTTAGTGTATCTTCCTTCAATAAATGCCTGTGCCTTGTCCTCTGTCGTCATGGCTGCCACATCGTCATCACTCAGTGCATTTCCTTCTTCATCAAACCAGGTCCATCCATCGGCATAATCCAGGTTATCCAGATACCACTGCAGATTCTCGGTGAACTCTGCCAGATACAGATTCAGATAGGTTCCGTAGTATCCGTTGGTTTCCGGATAAGTATCCACATCACACTCAATCGTCAGTGTAACCGTATCATCGGTATCTCCATCCTCATTGAGATCAAATCCCACTGCGGATTCTTCCACCGTAAGCTCCTGCTCGTTGATATATTCCATATAAGCTTCTGACAAATATTCCGCCAGCTGCTTCTGGAAAGAAGTATTAAAATCATAGGTCATATCCATATAATACTCAAAAGCCAGCGCCATATCTCCTTCATACAGAGAAGTGATCGCACTGTAAGCGATGCATCCCCACGCTCCATCTGACAATTCATAATCAGTACCGTCAATGGTCACTGTTGTAGAATACGTTCCATCCTCATTGGCATATACGCCGACTGCGCCGGCTTCAATCTCATAATCATAAAAATCCGAATTATTGGACGTCGCCGCAAACATCGTCGCATGCGCGCCGCCGCCGGAACCACCTGTGGATACAAAATAATCCACACTGCCCGGAAGATTTCCCAGAAGAATATTATATTTCACAAAACGAGTCGCGTTTTTCTGATCGACCAGACAGGAAGGCGCGTCACCGGTATAGTAGGTGTTGCCATCTTCATCCGTAGCGGTACTCTGTTTACCCCGGTTACCACAGGCTACATTGATATATCCTTCCGCCGCGTAAGTACTCGAGGCCGTCTGATTGGACTGTTCGCTGTACCCAGCCGCTCCGGTATTCAGGATGACGGGAGCGGTCGACGCCGTATATACCTGCCCGTTGGTGCTGGTAATCTCTGCATCGTAATCGATGACCAGGGAACCCTTCACTGCCTCCTCGTAATCGGCAGAAGTCACATCAGCAGTCCCATCGGCATCGGTATCGATTCCGGTGACATAAGTGCCCGGCACGCATACAGACACGCCCTGCTCATCTTCAATCTCTGGATAAGCCACCGCAGATACGATGGACAATGTCCAAGCGTCCGCATCCGCCGAATACGTCCATTCCTGGTCCTCATTATTCGCCAGATTCAGCGTGGTCTCAATGTACTCCTTCGTATCACTGTCAGCAACCGCTGAGGAGCTGGATGCCGTGCCATCCGCCGCGTCTGTTCCCGATTCCGAATCACTCGATTGGGAACAACCACAGAGAACGAAAAGCGACAGCGCCAGGAGTGCTGAGACTATGACATACTTCCCATGTTTCATAGCATGTTACCTCCATTTCATAGCATATTGTTTAAATTTTCGATCAACGGGTAAACAAATTCTTCTGAACAAAGTTTGCCCAAAATACAATATTATTATATCAAAAAAAGATTGAAATAATATTGAAAAAAGTTGTGCTGAACTGTCTCAGGAAAACCATTTGCAAAAGGTTATCATTTGTCCATTCTCACGTGGGCATAATTTATGCCTGTTCCTCCCGGGCAAACCTTACGGCAAAGGTCACCCATCCATTCGTGCAGGACACGGAAATCTCCCCGTGATGAGCCGTTACGATGGCCCTGGCGATGGCCAGACCCAACCCATAATGGCCAGTCTCTCCCATCCTGGAATCATCCCTCCTGGAATCGTCTCTTCGATAAAATCGATCAAAACTCTACTCCAGCTCTCCTGCTGGTCACGGCTCACCTGCGTTGGAAACTGGCAGACTGACCTTCCGTCCTTTTACGCCCAACTGCACGATAATCTGACCATCCGGCGCGGAGTGTTCGATGGCATTATCCAGAAGAATGGCCGTCAGTCTTCCAAGCTGCTCTTCATTCCCCTGCATAAAAACGTCTTCTTCGATGGATTCGCTATGGAGCGGCAGCCCCTGCTCAAAAGCACTGATTTCGAAAGAAAGGACTTCCCTCATAACGATCCTGCTCAAATCAACCAGTCTCATTTCCGGTTTATCATTTTCTGTCCTCGAAAGATCCAGAAGCTGCCGGACTATAGCGGTCATCCGCTCATTTTCATATATGATATTCGCAAGCCAGGGATTATCCCCGATCTCTCTTGACAACACCTCGATGTTCGTATTCATCACGGCCAGCGGCGTTTTTAGTTCGTGCCCGGCGTCGGAAATAAACTGTTTCTGGTTTTCATGATTTTCTCTCAATGGACGAACGATTTGTTTTGCAAGAAACACAGCAATAAAAAATGTGACCACGATGGCGATGGCTCCAAATATAGCCGTATATTTCACAAGAGATGTGACGCTCTGTCCCATGATGGTATTATCCATCATGGCAACCAAACTGTATGTTTCATACGTCTCCACACGATAAATCATGCTCCCATAGATACCTTCGCTCTTTTTCTTATTCAGAATCGTCTGTGCCAGCTGCGTCAACTCCTCTACCGAATATAATATTCCATCATTATTATCGATATCAACCACGTTGCCGTCTGCCAATGCTACCGAATAAAAGGTGGAGAGGGCATAGGTCGAACCACGGTCCTGATCCAGTTCATTTCTTTCTTCCGGTGGGCCTTCCGGCAACATGTCTTCTTCCGGTGCATCACCTGTCGGCATGTTCTCTTTCGAAAAGTCATCTGCCAGCTCGTCTTCTTCCAGTATATCCTCTGTCGACATAATTTCTTTCGAAACGCCATCTGCCAGCTCGTCTTCTTCCGGCACATCCTCTGTCGGCTCACCACTTGTTGGTCTATCTTCCTGCGCATCATCGATCGTCTTATCTTCGTCCGAAACGTCAGACTCATTTTGACGATCTTTGGGATTTCCATTTTGTTCATAGGATGAAATATAAAACTTAAGCATCTCCTGATCTGTATCATAGACATCCTTATAGCTCAAAAAATATATAACAGAAATTGTGCCGACCATCAGAAATACGATGGCCGCCATAATGGATACGACAATCTTTATCTCGGATCTTCTAAACATTTTCTGTCCTTACCTCCATGCTGCTGCTTTAAATCGTAATAGCATGTCCCCACTCAGACCCATAGCTCTATATTCCAACTGTTTGCCTTAACTATATCCCTCGAATACATATCCAGCATATCCTCACATTATGTCCTGGCTTTATACCTCAACTCATATCCCAGTCCTCTTAAAGCCTTAATCTCCACTGCAGATCCGACAAACGAGAGTTTTTTTCTGGTAAAGGAAAGATATACCTCCACTTTGTTATATTCCGCCTCATCCTCATAACCCCATATTTTCAGAGCCAACTGCTCCCGGGTCAAAATCTGTCCCTGATTGATAAGGAAATATTCCATAATACGATATTCCTTTTCGCTAAGACGCACGGTCTGCCCACTGGAATCACATCTTAACAGGGATGTACCGACATCAAGAGCAATATCTCCATACGTCAGACTCCCGTCCGAATTATTGACGATACGACGCCCCAGAGCCCGCAGGCGTGCCAGCAATTCCTTTGTCATAAAGGGTTTCGTCAGATAATCATCCGCGCCGCTGTCCAGGCCCATTACCTTATCATCAATCTCTCCCCTGGCTGTCAGCATCAGAATCGGCATCTTCTTTCCCTTCCGACGCAGTCCTCTCGCGATATCAAATCCAGACCGGCCGGGAAGCATCACATCCAGAATAATGATGTCGTAAACATCATTTTCCGCTGCCAGTTCACCATCGATTCCATCGGCACACCAATCCACCTCGTAATTCTCCTGGCGCAAAATCTCTATCAGGGCCTGTGCCATTCTCTTTTCATCTTCTATCAATAATACTCGCATAACTTTACTCTCCGGACATTGTCATTTGACACGCATCTCTTCTCTGGTATATCCTGTTTTGAATCACTTATTGCCAATCTTTATCCTGGTATATTTCAAAAATTACTTAACGCTTATTTATATTCTGATATATTTCAAAAATTACTTAACGCTTATTTATATTCTGATATATTTCACAAATTACTTGTCGCCAATCATCACTTAGGTACTTAAAATTATGATTGATAGTTTACACTGGCCAGATGCGCTTCAATCGCATCCCGCACCGGATGCTCGCCGATGACGATCAATATCTCCTGTCCCTTCTCAATCGGTCGAATCGTCACCTCATCTCTGGTCGCATTGAGTTCAAGCCACTGGTTTTCTCCCGTCTGTATAAATCCTTTCATGCGAAAAATCCTGCCACAGGCAGAATCGCGCAATATCTCTTCCGCCGCTTTGCGAAGAGCATCCTCCGACATCCGCATATTCATAAAATAAACCGATGTAAAGCCGTCCTCCTCAAAAACATCCTTGCGGTAATCTTCCATGACATACCCGCACGACAGCACCTTCTCGAAATCATCCTCCGTAAGCTGTTCCCAATCCTTGGTGATCAGCATATCCTCTGAAAAGCGACGGGCGCACCGACATCTTTCCAAAGCCCGATTCAACTGTTCTATCGTGTCACGAATCTCCTCCAGGCTCGCTTCCTGACATTTGCTAAACAGCACACATCCTGCATTGGCAACCTCCGAAGCCAGGATGAATTGCGCTTCCTCCGACAAATCCCTTTCCAATCTGGCGTCCACGATGGCGATGACATTTCCCGGCTCATACCAGCGATCCAGCGGCGATTCATAAAGAGTATCGAAAAATTCGTCCACATCATAAATACCGGAAGGTTCCAGTAACACCCGATCATAGCCCAGCATACCCATGGCAATCAGCTTCGTCCGAAATCTCCTCTTGTGACAATCCTTGTCGCATCCACCGGAAATCATCTCCAGATCGCACTGTTCTCCCGTAAGATCTTGCAACAACATCATATCTACATTTACCGCGCCGTAATCGTTTTCCAGAATGCCGATCTTATCTCCGTGATTCATCAGAAATCTGGCATATTTTTTAATAAAAGTAGTTTTCCCGGACCCCAGAAAGCCCGTGATCAAATCGATTTTTATCATAACATTTCTTATCCTTTTTAAGTTTTTTGTAAATCATGCATCTTTCACAGCAAATGCAGTCACTTTAGATTCATTATATCATCGAACCCGACTTAAGTACATCGAATTTATTGAAGGAATCTTTAAAGGAAGATGTAGTTTGAGGCCAAACCACCACCAGTGGAAAGCCAATAGAAAAGCCAATAGAAAAACAAAAAAGTTCTTGACACAAAGACCTTCTTTTGATAGAATAATCCCGTTGCATCGAGGCGTGGCTCAGTTTGGT
>JAJQDO010000304.1 GCA_021202175.1 Clostridiales bacterium
GCACTCGGTACCAGCATTTCAACACGAGAGTTAATTACTCTTTGGAAGTTCACAAATCGCTACAAATAAAATCTGGGTTAAAAATATAATCCATCCATTGAAAGTCTTATCTACATAATTTTCAGATAATTTATAGACGATTGGATACAAAGTAGCAATTATGGTATTCAGTAACAGCAAAGTATAGGTATTCATTTTTTTCACTTAATCACCTCATATCATAAAATTCTGAAATTCTATAACTATTATCACTTAATATTATTACTTAATGAAATCGTCCATGTACTATTTCCTCTTTTCAGCTTTACCACATGATTGGTACCTATTTTATAAATATTAGTTCCAGAACTATATCCTACTTTACTCCAAGATGGAGAGTATGTCCATGAGCAGGGTTTATTTTCAAGAGTTTTTGTTTTGGATTTAGAATAATACGTTCCATCAGTTTTAATTCCATAGCAACCAACAGTTGCTTCATTTGATACAATAGAAATTCCGCTTCCTTGTGATGTGCCAGAGTTTCCAGTTAAAGAAATCAATTTTACTGTTGTCTTAGTTAATTGTATATACTCTTTCCCATTAGTTGTAGAAATTGTATAAGATACCATCGAACTACATCGAACAGTTCCTGTCGAATCAGAATCTGTTTTTGTATTACTTCCACTTGACGCATATACATTCAATGTAAAAATATCTGAAGAATAACTTTTATCTTCCATGAAAATCGTTCCAGGAATTGTGTATGTCACTGTCATCTCATGATATTCCTCTGTATCTTTACCATTATCCACTTCTTTCACAAAATAATCTTTTATTTCTCGGCGAATTCCATTCTCATAATTCCTGTTCTTTGATGTTGTTTTTCCTTCGACTTTAGAAATACAATCTATATAACTTTCAAAAGACAATGTTTTTCCCCAACTTCTTATCCCGGTCACGCATTGTCCATCTAACAAATTTTCTGAAGTCTGATACTCTTTATCCGCTGAAAAATCATCAATTTTATTGGAGTCACCAATATTCTCAAACGCCCGAACCTGTATAACACTCATTGCCATCGCAAAAACCAAAAACATACATATTATTTTCTTCATATTCCTTTTTTTCATTTTTTCCTCCCTTACATTATGAAGATAATATCTAAAATTTTTAAATATAGATATATCTTCTATCTCTATTTTTCCTAATAGAAAACTAACACGCATTCATTTTAACCACCTCCTTTAAATAACTCCCATTACTGTCATAAAGTATTATTTCCACAACGATGATCATAAATTAAAAATTATTAATTTGCATGTTTAAAATATAATATTTTACAATTAAATATAATTAGTTTATAATCCTTATCCGAAACAAAAGAAAAATCTGATTCCTGATAATTATAATATATCTTCATTCTTAATGTTTGCGCAGGACCCTCATTTTTAAAACAGAAATGCATCGGATCATCCACATTTTTTACATAGAGCTTAAATTCCTCGTTGAGATCATCGGTACTGTTGTCATTATGGAAATCCATGCTAAAAACGGCTCCATCAGAATGATCCGTCCCAGTTTCTTCTGAATATGTATCATCCACAACAATCTCCATATCATCATTTTCCAAAGAATCTTTTTTTATAGCATTCTCCGTTTTTTGAAAGTTGCTATTAGTTTAAAAATTTCCCCAGAATTCCATCTCCACTTTACAACTAATATTATTACTAAAAATAAAGTAAAAATTGATTATATTAAAACAGAAAATGATGCGTTTATTATCATGGCATCTCTCCTAGTTTTCAATAATCATATATCCGCTTCCAACCTGAATCCATTTTAATATCCATGATCGACATGTTCCCATTCGCCTCCGTCCGTCCTGACCAGTATCCATTGCCAGTCACTGTATGTACTTGTCCGGTTCAAGAGAACCATCCCCTCCTGACGGTCCGACATTAAAAGTGGAAGTGAGGATGATTGCTTCATCCGACCCATATTGTTCTGCCCACTCCACAAATTCGTCGGAAAACGTATCACCGACATAGCCGATGTCCGTCAAAGTACAGTCGCTAAATTCCTCGCTGAAATAATCTTTTATAACCTGTATCGCTGCTTCTATATCCGCATCCGTATATAACTCTGACGGTTTCCAATCGGAAATATTTACATTATCCACATTGCCAGTAACAGCAGTGTCACTGTCATGTACAAAAGATTGTCTTTCTTTCATTATAACAAACAGACCAACCGCACATATTACAACAATAAAGACGATGATCAGGGCTATCTTTTTGCTTTTTTTCATATTATTTACCTCCAAATTTAAATTACGAAAAGCAGCTACTTCATTTACTTATCCTACTTTCCATTTCTGCAAGTTCCATTTTATCATCAGACAGTACAGCACTTCTTGTCATACCATTACCTGAATCACCTGAACTATACCGCTCCACAGTATCTCCCTCTACCTCATACACTCCTTCATATACATTAATCGGGTTGTAATCAATCACTCCGTCTTCCGCAGTGCTTTCTAAGAACCAGACATATTGTTTCCCTTTCTCCGACTGCCATGCCTCATCAAATTGATAACGCAATTATATTTTTCTCTTTTATTATTTCCCTCTTGTCTAAACTGACTCTCCAAATTATTTTTCATTTAATCGAAGTTCCTGATACATATTAATATCCCAATCATCATCCACACCATAAAGTAAATAAATGGGATCCAATTATCACCGTAAAGAAAATAGTTTAACCATCCCGTCCCATATTCCAATTCATCTATAAGTTTAAATAAACAAGTTATAATGGTTCCAATTGCCCCATAAATGAATATACAGATTCCAAGTATGTACGTTTTCATTATATCCTCACTCCAATTTATGATCTTTACTATACATTGCATATTTTACAGGCTCTTTGTATGTTCCTTTACGAAATCGTATGCCATACAGTTTTCCATTCGGTTTATAGCAATAATCCCTCTGAACGTATTCACCATCTTTTCTATAGTATTTTACACGATATTCTCTGGAATTTACCTTTCCAGATGTCGGCCCAGTAAATGTATATTCGGTTGAATATACGCAAGAGATGCTTAATTTGATACCTAGTTTTGATTTTTTAAAATATTTTCCACTTATGCTTCCGGTTAAAGTCCCTTTATATTTCTCTGTTAATTTTGCGGTTTCACCCTTTACAACAGAAATAACAAACTCATCTTTCGCCACATATGATGATTTTGTAACTGTTTTTGTGGTCTCGTACTTATGTGTACTTCCTACAGGTGGGTCCCAGGAATTAGTACTATAAGTATCCGTCTCCTGTGTCACCCCGTTTTCTTCACTATCAGGCTCAACAACTTCATATATCGTATACGACACCACATCAGTATCATCTTCATCATTTATGATACTTTGTACGTCATTATATGTAGCACCAGTATTTGCATTTGCAAAATATACATCCACATCATCACCATTTTTGTTTTGTACGGTTATCTTTGTTTGGTGGATTTCTTCATCACCTTCAAATGTTTTTACTGATGTTTTTATAGATTTATTATCTGAATCACCGAATTCACTGGTGTTGCCGCTCTCTCAGAATGACGTGTTTTAAATCTGTTTGATTGTCATGAAATTAATCTGTATACTGTCATAGAAGTCT
>JAJQDO010000331.1 GCA_021202175.1 Clostridiales bacterium
GAAATTTAAAAAATTGAACGTTCAAGGTTGTTTTGTTATTCAGTTGTCAATATTCTTATAATTGTTAAGAGAGTCTTACGTTTTTCTTTCGAAAATCACGTGTTTCTTACGCAACGAAACTTATGTTATCACAATTGCCTTTTTACGTCAAGCATTTTTTTGATTTTTTTACATATTTTTTGTGGATTTTTCGCGATGATTTTCATCCAAAATCCCGCATCAACATCTGGTAGATACCATTCCGTTAACACACACGATATGGGGTCCTTCCACAGGGCATCATCGACAACGGCACTTGCTTCCACATTTTTACAGAACAGCCTGCCCGTCATCCTCGCTCTCTTGCAGATATCCGCTACTATGGGCATTCTGATTTTTTTCCTTCATTATAATATCCAATTGTTCTCCCACGATATCAAAATGCTTCCGCATCGCCGCGCTGCCCGCCGAAAAGTCCTTATCCACTACGGCGTCATAGATATTCCAGTGCGACCGACGCAGTAATTCGGCGCTCCTTTGTTCATCCATGATCTTCACGTGAAAATCTTCTATAAACTGATCCATCAGATCGCCCAACATGGAAGAATAGAGAACAAGCAATCGATTATGCGACGCATCGACCAGACATCTGTGAAAAGCCACGTCAAGCTTTGCGCTCTCTCGAGGATCCGCGATCTGATCCATCTGCTGTAAAATCTCTCGCATCGATTCAATTTCTTCCTCTGAAGCCTGATCCATGGCCAGCTTTAAGGCCACGGTCTCATATCCCATACGAATATGATAAACCTCCGCATAATCAATATCTTTCAAAGCCATGACCATATTGAGGAATGTAGTCATGTACGCGAGAGGCTCACATCGCACGTAATTCCCACTACCCTGTCTGCATTCCAGAAATCCATTCATTTCCAGCATGTGCATCACCTCACGGATGGAGTTACGACTGACGTTCAACTGCTCCGCAATCTCTCTTTCCGGAGGAATCCTGTCATTGATTTTTAATTCGCCGGATAAAATCTTTCCTGAAAAATAATCAAATACATACTGATATATTTTTTGATGTTCTTCCTTATTTATATTACAATTTATATTACTATCGCTTTTAAAATCATGACTGTTCAAAATCTCCGCACACTCCTTTGGAACCTCACCGAAAATGATTATTGACAAAATGGTTATTCGATGTGCCGACGTGTTCCTGCCGGAATGTCAGCAACATTTTTCTCATTGTAAAAGATTCCAATGTTTTTTTCAAGGACTAATTCTGAATATTTGTTACTGTTCACGAAGCGTGAATAATAACGAATATTTCATATCATAAAACCGCTAAAAATCACGTCACAATCATAAGGCAGCCAGAAGCATTCTTTAACAGCGCCTTCCCTTTATCTGCATACTCCGGCTTCATTCGAATCGTTACTACCGTTTTTAATTTCTCGAAGGCTTTTTTGTGACATTTTTTCAATCGCTTTCCCGCAAGAAAAACCTCCCGCAGACGAACGTCTTCCGCAAATGCATAAGCACCAAGCGCAGTAAAATTTCTTCCGAATCGCACTGTTTTCAGGCGGCGGCAATGAGCAAGCCCTCTTTCTTCAACTGTTTTAACACTGTCCGGCAGAAAGAGTGTATGCATATTGGCACAATGACAAAAAGCATCCGCGCCGATGGCCTCAATCCGATAATAATAATCGCCCAACAACACCCTTTCCGGCAGTTTTACATGGGTAGATTCATCCCTGTATTGCAGACATCTCACACTGCCATTATGGATAGATGAGTTTATAATCTCATAAATCCCATTTTCTGTCGTGATGACGCGTCCCACTGGATTCGAAAATGTCCAGCGGGCATATATCTCATAATCCCCATCAACCGTGATCGGACATTCTGACCAGTTCAGATCATACCCCTTTTTTCGAATCAGCGGATAAGGGACATGGTCTCCATAATGAAGCTTTCCCGTCCAAATCATACCATTTTCTGACGAATCCTCATCAAAAAACGATATGGCATATTCATTATAAAATGGTTGAAATACAGCCTGCACATCCATATCTTCCAGGATACAATTTGTATCTCTGTTCCAGCCATCAAAAAGGTAGTGAAATGTCGCATCCGGCTTTTTCACAGGAGCTTTGGGCGGATGAGCCGCAGATTTACACTGCACCCTCTCCTTCTTTAACAACAGGCCGTTCTCATGATAGAAACGCACCGTAAATATTTTTCTTCTTTTTTCAAAAATGGCTTTGGCATTGGTATCCGCAGAAATGTTAGACAATGGACAGTTCCATCCGATAAAAATGTAATCATACTCTTCATCACTTTCTTTTACCGGAACGATTTCCGCCTTTGCCGCATTTCCATAAGGAACGCTTTCCATGCCCAGCATTTTATCATTTTCGTGGAAATAGATGACCAGATACTTCTTCGGTACTTTCTTGTAAACCGCTTTTATGACCAGATTATCTTCTACCCTGGTATAATCCGTATCCCAGCCGGCAAAGAGGATCTCATGGTGAGCCGTCTCTCCTTTTTTCGCCGGAAGGGCCGGAGGAACCGCCGCTTCTCCATGGGAAACAAACGTTGTTTTCAGCACGATATTATCTTCGTCCTGAAAAACGACAATATGCTGTTTTCTCCTCTTCCTTTTTTCTTCCATACTGTCTCTCTCCCGGCCAATCTTTTCATCATTTATGCTCACAGTTTCTTCATCAAATATGTTCTGTCACATTCTTTGCCTGCTTGAGATTTCCCCTGCGTGTCCTTCCTCTGTCTCTTGACCCAGTTCCGTCGCTCACTGCTCATTTGCAGACATCCGCGTACTGTCCTTTTGTAATGCGCACCAGATCATCGGGCGCACACGCGATCTGCGTCCCGATTTTTCCCGCGCTGACCATAATCTGGGGCTGTTCCTGCGCTGTAGCGTGGAACGTCGTCCGATACGGTTTCTTCATGCCGACCGGAGAGCATCCGCCTCGAATGTATCCCGTCACCTTATTGATATCTTTCACATGAATCATCTCCACAGACTTGGCTCCCACAGATCTGGCCGCTTTTTTCATATCAAGCTCCGAGGCCAGCGGGATGACAAAAACGAAATATTCGTTTTTATTGCTTACCGTGACCAGCGTCTTAAAAACCTGCTCTGGATTCTGCCCGGTCAGCTTCGCCACCGTAAGGCCGTCCACCGCCTCTTTTCCGTGAGGATAAAAGCGAGCCTCATAGGCCACCTTTTCTTTTTCAAGAATCCGCATGACATTTGTCTTCATTTCTTTCATTGATCATCATCTCCAACAATGCTCTCTGTTTTGTTATCGATTTCCCATCGCTCAGTTTCCTCTGTGCATTCCGCCGGTGTGATTTCGGTCCAATGATGCCCTCTGTTTTTTGCTATTCCTCCGCCAGTCCTGCCTTAAAGGTACGGATGTAATCTTTCGCCACTTCCAGATCGTATCCGCACTCTTCCATCAGCTGGATAAAATAAGAGCCGACAATACAGCCGTCAAGTGTATCTTTCAGCTGCGCCACGTCGTCCGCCGTGCGGATGCCAAATCCCATCATAACCGGAATCTTGGAGACAGCTTTGACGCTTTCCAGATAGCTCCTGACATTTCTGTGGAAGTTCGCCGCCTGGCCAGTGACGCCCATGGCGGAAACACAGTAGACGAACCCCCGCGCGCCTTCCAGAATCATCGGAATGCGGTCCGCCGAGACCGGCGCTACCAGTTGGATCAGAATCGGTGCATTTTCCACACGTTCAAGAACCTCCGTCAGTTCATCCTGTTCTTCTTTCGGCAGGTCCGGAACGATCAGACCGTCAATACCGACAGCGGCACAGCGTTCCACGAAGGCTTTCACACCGTAATGGAGAATGGTATTAAAATACATCATGAACAACATCGGCACCTGGCAATCCTGTCGAACCTCCTCCACGGCCGTAAAGATTTTTTTCAGATTCGTCCCATTCATGATGGAACGGTAGGAAGCGTCCTGAATCACCGGGCCGTCTGCCGTCGGATCGGAAAACGGTACGCCCAGCTCGATCACGTCGATGCCGGCTTCTGCCTGCGCGCGAATCAGATCTTTGGTCCGCTCCATATCCGGCAGCCCCGCCGTCATGTAGGTGATAAACGCTTTTTCATTTCTATCCTGCAACTGTTTCATTCTCTCTTCGATACGGTTCATCTTATTTATACCCCCTGTCCTTGAAATAATCTGCGATCGTATTGACATCCTTGTCCCCGCGTCCAGACAGGCTGATGACCATAATCTGGTCCGGCGTCATGGTTTTGGCCTTCTTGATGGCATAAGCGTAAGCATGAGCGCTCTCAATCGCCGGGATAATCCCCTCTTCTTTGCAAAGCTCCAACAGTGCTTCCATCGCCTCATCATCGGTCACGGAAACGTACTGTGCCCGACCCGTATCATGCAGGTAAGCATGCTCTGGTCCGACGCCCGGATAATCCAGTCCCGCAGATATGGAGTGCGCGATCTGTACATTCCCATCGTCATCCTGGAGCAGGTAAGAGCGCATGCCATGAAGAACGCCTGCCTGTCCCACAGAAAACGCGCTGGCATGTTTTCCGGTTTCAATCCCGCATCCGGCGGCTTCTACTCCGATGAGTTCTACATCCTTTTCGTCAATAAATTCCGCAAACATGCCGATAGAGTTCGATCCGCCGCCCACGCAGGCGATGACACAGTCTGGCAGTCTGCCTTCCTTTTCCATGATCTGCTTCTTCGTCTCCACGCTGATGACCCGCTGGAATTCCTTTACCATCTCCGGATAAGGATGCGGACCGACTGCCGAACCGATAATATAGAAGGTATCCTCCGCTGTCTTCGCCCAGGTACGGATGGCTTCATTGGTGGCGTCCTTTAAGGTACGGCTGCCCGTCTTCACACACTTCACCTCCGTGCCGAGCATCTCCATGCGAAATACATTTAAAGCCTGTCTGGCCATGTCTTCCTCACCCATATATACTGTGCATTCCATACCAAAAAGTGCCGCTCCCGTTGCTGTCGCCACGCCGTGCTGTCCGGCGCCAGTCTCCGCGATCACCTTGGTTTTTCCCATCCGTTTTGCCAGCAGAATCTGTCCGATAACGTTGTTAATCTTATGTGCGCCGGTATGATTCAGGTCTTCTCTCTTTAAATATATCTTTGTGCCATATTTTCTGGAAAGGTTCGCCGCATAATAGAGCGGCGTCTCTCTTCCCACATATTCTTTCAGATAATAATGATATTCTTCAATAAACTTCGGATCCGCGATCGCTTCTCTATAAGCCTTCTCCAGCTCTTTCAAAGTATTCATCAACGATTCCGCCACATATTGTCCACCATATTCTCCATATTTCTTATTTTTCATCATGCACCATCCTTATGATATTCTTCATCTTCTCCGGGTCTTTTCCCGGACCGTTTACTCTTTCCACCGCCGAGCTGACGTCAATCCCGTCGGGATTCACCTGACGAATCGCCTCTCTCACATTATTCTCATCGATGCCCCCAGCCAGAAGCAGTAATTTACCGTCCCTTTCTATCTGATCGAGCAGCAACCAGTCGAAAGTCTTTCCACTGCCGGGATTCTTGGAATCAAATACATATCCGGCAATCTTATCCAAGCCGCGCAGTCGATCAAATGCCTTCATATCACTGACATTGAACGCCCGCAAAATCGGCAGGCACAGGCTGTCATAGACTTCCTGCCCCATCTTACCGTGAATCTGAATGTAATCAAATCCATTTTCTTCAATCTGTTTTGCCTGCTCTACCGTCGGCGATACGACCACCGCGACGCTTTTGATTTCCTTGGCCAGCCTGGTTCGCAGACGGGTCGCCTCCTGTATCGTCTGATTCCGCTTACTTTTGGGAAAAAACAGGACAAATCCGACCAGGTCCGGTCGGTATTCGTTTGCATATGCGATATCTTCTTCTGTGGTCATGCCGCAGATTTTTATCAGTTTTCGACGATTTTTTCCAGCGATACCTTCAGTAATATCTCGTCCATCATTCATGATTTCCGCGTTATTTTCCAGCTTATCCAATTTGTCACCTTCTATCTGCTGTCATACGCCTCTTCCTACTCCTATGCCAACTTCTATCTTCTATCGTATGCCTCTTTCCACTCCTTTGCCACTTCTATCTTCTATCGTATGCCTCTTTCCATTCCTTTGCCAGCTCCATCGGATGATCAGACAACATAAACGCGCCGCCGATCAACAGAGCATTCACATTGCATTTCTTAAGAAACTGCACATGTTCCGTCTGCGTCACTCCACTTTCCGATACAAAGACCGTCTCCGCCGGCGCCATCGGCCGCAATCGCCGCGTCGTCTCCAGATCAATCGTGAAATTCTTCAGGTTCCGGTTATTCACACCGATAATCTTCGGGCCGATCGCCAACGCGTGGTTCATCTCCTCTTCATCGTGAACTTCCAGCAATACGTCCATACCCAGCGCGTAGGCCAGTTCATAATATTCCTTCAGCTGTTCATCTGAAAGAATCGCGGCAATCAGCAAAATGCAATCCGCGCCGATCACCTTGGCCTCATAAATCTGATACGAATCAATGATAAAATCCTTGCGAATCATCGGCAAAGGCGTGATACCCCGTATCTCCTGAAAATACGCCACATTTCCTGAAAAATGATCTTCTTCCGTCAGACAGGAAATGGCATCCACCGATTGATTATATTCATCAATGCGGTCGGCAAGCTCCATGGTCATGGCAATCTTACCCATACTCGGGGAGGCCTTCTTAAACTCTCCAATGATGGAGAGACCGTCTTTCGCCAACGCATCATAAAAGGAAATGCTCTGGCGACACGAGGCAAGGGCTGCCGCCTTCATCTGCTCTGGAGAAACCTGTTTCTTTTGCTCCACCAGCCTTTTTTTCTTATCTTCCACTATCGTATCCGATATCATAGAATATCTATCCCCCTACTAATGTACTGTATCACACGTAAACAAACTCAATCCTATTCTTTTTTTCTATTCTTCTTTTTCCTTCTTCTTTTTTCGCTATACAAAAACGCTTTACCATCCTATTTTCATCAAAAACATTCACAGATGGTCCTCTGTCATCGTCTTATCTAAATAATCCGCAAAAAATTCTCTACAATCTTCTTGCCATGATCGGTAAATATCGACTCCGGATGGAACCGAATCCCAATCACCGGATAGTTCTTATGCTGCATCGCCATAATCTCTCCATCCGCCGTTCTGGCCAGAATGTCAAAATCCGGCGAAAGCGTGTTCTCATCCACTGCCAGTGAATGATAGCGCGCCACATGGATGGGACTGGGCACCCCAGCAAAAATACCCTGGCCGTCATGCTCGATCAGCGACTGTTTACCATGCATCAGCTCTTTCGCATGGACGATATCCGCGCCAAAGGTGGCCCCGATACTCTGATGTCCCAGGCAAATGCCCAGAATGGGAACCTTGTCATAAAATGCTCTGACGACATCCATACAGATTCCTGCCTCTGCCGGACTTTTCGGTCCCGGCGAGAGCACGATGCGCTCCGGCTGCAGCTTTCGGATCTCTTCTATCGTAATCTTGTCATTTCGCACCACCATTATGTCCTTATTAAACACGCCCATGTACTGATATAGATTATAGGTGAAGGAATCATAGTTATCAATTAATAATATCATAAATTTTCCTCCTGTACTAATACTTTCGCGAGAGCCCGCACTTTATTACAGCATTCATAATATTCTGACGCAGGATTACTGTCCGCGACAATGCCCGCTCCCGCCTGAATATACACCTGGTTTCCCTTCTTGATCATCGTGCGGATGGTGATACAGAAATCCATGTTCCCGTTAAAATCAATGTACCCGACGGCGCCCCCGTAAAGGCCCCGTCTCACTTCTTCGAGCTCATCAATGATTTCCATGGCACGCACCTTTGGCGCTCCGCTTAACGTTCCCGCCGGCAGGAAGGAACCAATCAGGTCTATCGGCTGCAAACCAGCTTTTTTTCTTCCTTCGACAAAGGTCACCAGATGCATCACATGAGAATACCGCTGCACATGCATGAAATCCGTCACCTTGACGCTGCCAAATTCCGAAACCTTTCCCATATCATTTCTTGCCAGAGCCACCAGCATCACATGCTCCGCTTTCTCCTTCGGATCGGCAAACAGGCTCTCCTCGTTGGCTTTATCCTCTGCTTCATCCTTCCCGCGAGGCCGGGTTCCGGCAATCGGGCAGGTCGTGAGGACGCCGTCTCTGTGCTTGGCCACCATCTCCGGCGAACTTCCAATGATCTCAAAATCACCAAATTGAAAATAATACATATAAGGAGACGGATTGATCTCCCGCAACTGCTGATAAAGAGCAAAGCCATCCTGCCCGGTCTCAATGGTCCAGCGCTGGGATAATACTGTCTGAAACACGTGCCCGTCTACGATATACTGCTTAATCTTGTTGACCTTATCGCAATACTGCTCCAAAGTATCTGACTGCTTCACAATCCGTCCGTCCGCTACAAAGGAGGCCTCCTCCTTCTTCACGGCCGGCTGAAATGCCTCCGTGAGCATCGTTTCCAGTCGTTCTTTGGCCCGTTTTTCGCCCTCCGCATCATCCTCTTCCAAAACGATGGCGGTCATCGTCTCCGCCACATGGTCGATGGACAGATATTCCGTCACCAGCATCAACTGAATCGTTTCGATGCCAATCTCTTCGGGATTGTCATCTGGGAGTTCTTCCCAGTAGCGCACGAAATCATACCCCAGAGCGCCGACCATGCCACCGGCAAAAGGCAGCGGCGTCCCTTCCTGGCGAACCTCAAAATCACTGTAATACTTCTTCAGTTCCTGCGCCGGATTCCCCGGCAGCTGCAGGACCGTTCCGTCTTTCCGATAAACAGTAAGCACATCGTTTACCGTTCGAATCAATTCCTCCGGGTCCTTCCCCATAAATACATAGCGGTCATAGTTTTTGTCATAACTTTCCAGCAAAAAGCCCTTGCCGTCTCCCACATAATTTTCATAAATATCCACCGCCGTCTCATGAATGATACTGACGGTCTTCGTGTACGCTCTTCGCACTCGTTTCATTCTCTTCCCCTTTCTGATTATTCAAAAGTGATATATCCGGTTCATCTATCGCGCGAGCGCGCATCCATAGCGGATTTATCTTATAGGAACGAAGTTTCCTTCCTGATAAAATAAAAAATCCCTGACTAAAAAGTCAGGGACGAAATATCCGCGGTGCCACCCTAATTAATCATATGATGCTGTCCTAAAAGCGTTCGATATTCTTAAATATCCTATACTCTAAAAGTACTCTCGAGTCTAAGATTCCTCTTATGATCATCTTCTCAAACGTTCTTAATGAAACATCCTATCATTCTCTCTTCTGATACAGAATCTTCTTTATGTAAATCTAATCTTCTAAAAGAACCACTCTAAAAGATGATAGAACCATATTACACAAACAGATTCGATATCATACCCCTGTAACGCGAGGACGCGGCGGCAGCTACTCTAAACCTGTGATCAATTTCACCTTACATCTCCCAAATCCATTCCTCTCCTCTTCCCATATCGGCTCTCACCTTCCCGACTCTCTGTTATGTTCCGGATAGAAAGTACTACTTTTGCTCAACGATTTTAATTTTTTGCTCTATGGCAATTAGTATATCAGTAATTATTTGTGATGTCAACCGGTTCATTTTGTCAGGTTTGCTCACATTTTATAAAAATAAGTTAAATTTTTTGTCAAACAAGTGTATAGATTTTTTTCGAAAAAGAATGTATACTATGGTCAGTAGATGAAGATAACATTTAAGCGCATAAATTAAATATTATTTCAGCTACTTCTCAACGTTTCAATTACCTGACCACCGGTACTCCTCCTTTTTTCCGGTTGGTTGACAGAAAAGACATCGCTCACTCAGCCATCAAAGCGGTGTTTTTTTTGTACGCTTCTTAAAGCTTTTTTATTATTGACATCGGCCTGTTATTTTCAAACTTTGGTTTCCTCAAATATTTGAAGAGATGTGTCGCACTTCCACTATCCTTTCAACCGTGACATCTAACATATCCGCTACTGCTTTTTCGGAAAAGCCTTTATTAATCAGCTTAATAATAGACTCGTTTATTCCTTCGTCTCTGCCTTCATTCTTCAACTTTTCCAACGCCGTGCACATGTTCATATTTGCAGCTCCTTTCGTACTGATTTCACATAAAGAAGATGTATTCGTAATAGACTGTATAGCGGCGGCTGCTTCGATACTAATCTCCTTATCTTTATAATTCTTTCTCACCACGTCCAAATTATCATGAAAGATCTCCCGGCAAATATCAAAGACATCCTTCACGTCTTCATTATGGAAAATAAGCTGTGCACTGTCCCGTACTTCTACCAGGTTCATCCGATAATCCGAAAAGAATCTATCCATATCAGGGGACATCTCTACCATCATATCACGCAATGTAAGCGGTCCATCCCAAGGATTTTCGTTATAGCTGACGACGATTGTGATGATTGGGTGCAGGCGGTCATTTTTTCGAAACTTTGACAAGAATTCGTCTTTTTCCAGTTTAATCTTTTTCCCTTTCGTTTCTTCTCTTGATACTTTCCCGGCTGTCCGGCTCAATCTTTCCTCTGTACCCACCTCATTTTCCTTCGCTGTCTCTTCAGTCGTCTCTTCCACTGCTTCTTCAGATTCATCCTTAGTGTTTTTGTCATCCATGTTCTTATATGTGCGAGAGATCTCCTGATATTCCCTGAGATAACCCAAGCCGTCGTAGAGCATTGTCCGCAGAGGCATGGCATAATGGATATTCTGCTGATTCTCCACCGACAGGATTACAAAATCTATGCCATAAGCCGTCTTTTTCACGACGTCACGCAGTCTGGCGAGAGAAATTTCGTAATCACGGAACGCAATGATTCCCGACACGTCTGTGTCCAGCTCATGCAAGGATTCCAGACTAATCATCGGACTGCCGTCAAAAATCACAGCGTTTGCCAGATCAGCAAAGTGGGCATTATCGCTCCAGAAATCCTTCAGACAGATATCGGTTGAAACATCTTTTTTTGACAAAAAAACACCTCTTTCTGAATTATTCAGTTTTAATACTACCCATTATAACATAATTATTACAAAATGCAATAGTTTTGTTAAATTTTTACATGAAATTATTTCCAGTTTTTCAGTCTATTCAATCTGCAGATAGTTCTTTTTCAAAAGCTATCGTAGGATAATCCCTAAACAGTTTAATGCACCGATCTCTTTTTGTAGCTGTTATCATAGTTTACAGGATAGTTATTTTCTAACGAAAAACTCCGCAATAAATTAATCTGTTCTTTATCACCTTGCTTCGAAACCACAGTGCTGATGTCGTCGTACCGGAACTACATACCAGGCAGGAAGAGGAATATACTGTTTTGATTCTGAAATACATGCAGGAACATTACAGTACAGTTACTCTGAAAGAACTGGCAGATTTTTTTAATTACAGCGAACGCCATATCCAACGGCTGATCAAAGAAAGTACCGGATTAACTTTCAGTCAGAACATTCAAAGGAGAAAGCTCCGCCAGGGAGCAAGTTTATTAGAAAATACAAATCTTTCCATCACAGATATTTCAAACGAACTTGGATATTCAGCTCCAGAGAACTTTCGCCATGCGTTTAAAAATAGACACGATGATAAACCCTAAGCCTAATCCGGCCAGAGAGTGAATACACGGAACCAGATTTGCCCCACTGACAAGCATGGATTCTCCAAATCTCAACAAAAATTCCATCAAATATTCCAACTCTGACATAAACGATCCCTTCCTGTAAGACAAGAACACCCGGGGCGACCAACTTCTTTGCTTTTTTCTATATAGGTTAGCACTATACAGGTACAGAAACGGGCTGGAGGAGGTAAGCTATGGTCGCCCCGGGTATCCCTATTCACTTTTATATTTTAAGATTCGACGACAATATATCACAGCAAATCTACAAATATCCAACAAGTTCTCAATTAATCCTCAAACAAAAATACTTGCGTAAGCAATGGCTGTGCACCGGTTTCCGGGTCCATCTCCATCTCGAGCACATCCTTCATGTATTCATCCCAGCGCGTAACAACCTCACTTTCTGCCTGCGTTTTCGCCGCGAAAGCGATTCCCTTCGTGCACTCATAATATCCAAAGAGCTCGTCTCCGGTCATCCATATACTGTAATTCTGTATTCCGGCTTCTCGAAACATTTCCTTCATTTCCGGCCATATCTCATCATGGCGGCGTTTATATTCTTTTTCTTTACCCGGAAGAACCCGGCCTTTCCATGCATAACGTTCCATAATTAAATCCACTTTCTCCCAATTATCTAATATATCGAACTTATCTAAGAGTATCAAATTTTTACAGCATATTTTTCTCGCTGACTCAACACATTTTTTTGCCTTTTTAATTTATTATACAATTTGCTGTCAAAAAAATAAGGACAATTTTTATCTCAATGACTGTCAATTTTATTCATCTCTTTTCCAGGCAAACCTGTCAATTTCATCGTTATCAGTATTTTTATGCTTTTCATCGCTATAATTGTGAAATAGCCCTATTTATGTTATTATAATTTTAATCACAGTGCATCTGACTATTGCTGTCAGGTTATACCAAGAACTGTGCGTAAAATGTTCGTTCATTTTAAAAATAAAAGGAGTGATGAGATGATTACAGGAAACAAAAAACTCCCCATAGGAATAGAAAACTTTGAAAAAATTAGACAAGACGATTTTTATTATATTGACAAGACAGGGTTAATTTGCGATCTTCTAAACAATTGGAGCGAGGTAAATCTTTTTACCCGGCCTCGTCGTTTTGGAAAAAGCCTTAATATGAGCATGTTTAAGACTTTTTTCGAATTAGGGACCGACAAGCATCTGTTCGATGGTCTGTGCATCTCGAAAGAAATTAATCTATGCGATCATTATTTAGAGAGATTTCCTGTAATATCTGTTTCATTAAAGGCAATCAATGCGCCTACTTTTCAGATTGCCTTCGACATGGCTGTCAGTATCATCAATGCGGAAGCAAGGCGTTTCCAATATCTTCTGGAAAGCGATCACCTCACTGAACCGAAAAAAATGAATATGCAAAATTACTTCGAGACGATATGGCTCCCTCAACATTATATAACAGTCTGAAAACTTTATCAGAACTGCTGGAAAAACATTACGACCAGCATGTTATTCTTCTGATTGACGAATATGATGTGCCTTTGGCAAAGGCTTATGATAAGTATGAATGAATTGTTTGAAGGTGCATTTTCATTACTATATGCCGCCAAGCAAAGTCGGCATGTTTGATTAATATGTACATCTTTTAAAGTGATTTTTGAAAAAGATTCCACCTGAAAAAGAACGTCATGATGTATTTGACGTTCTTTTTTTATATGTTCATTGTCACCAGGTATCACAACCCAAAAAGCTTCACTCCCTCCGTGCCTGTTTTCGGAATTCATTGGGCGTCAGGCCAATCTCGCGTCGAAATCTTTTATAAAAAAAGCTTTGGTTTTCATAGCCAACCGTGATCGCGATTTCACTGATCGGCTGATCGGTTTCCGACAGCAGTTTCATGGCCGTTTCCATACGGTACTTGGCCTGCATCTCCTTGAACGTCGTGCCGGTATATCTTTTGATCAGCCGGCTCAATGCCGGCACAGAATAGCCGGTGCGGCAACCCAATTCTTTTAGCGTCCCGTTCTGAAATTCATCCGCTATGTACTGCCTCACCGTCATAATCAGCATATTCGCTTCTTTTTCATCGATAGTAACATGTCCCTGTTCCGCATTGCTCAAAAGATGCAGAAAGATGAGACCCATGGCAATTGCCAATATGTTATCCTCATTATTCTGTTTGTAATATATGGAATAGATAATATTATCCATCAGATTCTGCACGCACATGTTATTGCTCACCGGAAAATACAGATACTGCGCCTTGCTTTCCTTCTGCTGCAATACATTGATCACAAACTCTCCCAGAAGGTTATCTCGTCCTACCATATCCTGTAACAGTTCAAAAAATTCCGGCATGATGATCAGATTGACAGCGATGTCATTTTCTCCGCAGGGATAAATCCCGTGTTCCACATACTGATTCATGAACAGCAGTTCCCCGCTGCGCACGGCAATCTCTTCATCCCCGATCACATGGCGGACCGTACCAGAATATACATAGAAAAACTCGACATAGTTATGCTTATGGGGCGGAAATTGAACAAAACGAGTGTGTTTTCTCGCTGTGATCAGCTTTCCTTCCTCCAATAACTTCTCGTGATCGACCACATGTTTCTTTTCATTATCATCCGTATATATTGCCCATTCAACAGCATTTTGTCCATTGGCAATCGTACGTTCTTCCGGTGTCAGTGCTTTTAATCTTTTGAACAGCTCTACATTCATCTGGGGATTCTCCTTCGCATAACATATAGACAACTTTAACGGCAATTTCAATCATGGTGCATTCGTGTTATTTTTATAATTTCGAATAAAAGTATAATTCATTTTATTTGAAATAAAAATGACAAAATTTGTCCTTCGTAACGACATTTTTTGCATATGCTATAAAAATATCTTATAATTTACCCAAATAATACCCTATTAGCCAAAATAAATGTCAGTCATCCGAAAATCCTGATTCTATTACGTTCGTAATCTTCAATGCTTTTATATGTTAAATCAAAAAAGTCCTAATATTTTCTTTCGAAATCCCCCATAGATAGATTCATAATCTGTATAGCCAATTTTGCTGTCTTCAAAGAAGTCTCCCCACACCGTACAGATACCCCGTACCACTGTTTCCACGTCAGGGTGTTCCGTCAACAAAATCGCCGGGAACACATAATAAATCATGAAGAAATTCAGATCCATCTGTAAATTCGGTTTAATTTTCCCGGTTCTTCGGGTCGCAAATTCTTTCTTTACGCTGTAAGCCAGGATATGGCCTATCTCAAATGCCGCTTCCTTTTTCTGCTCCTCATCTCCGGCTTTCTCCACAAATTTCACCATCTCATCAAAATAATTCGCGTACCTATTTCTAAACTGTTTCATGTTTGTCTGGTAGGATTCGGGTTTCAGTCTTTTCATCAGCTGCTTTCTGTTCTCAAAGATTGTTTCAATATGATCAAACATTATCTTGCTCCTTTATCATTGCGCAATCAACAACGGTCCTTTTCAATATATCTATATTTCTGTCCAGGATTTCAAGCCAATGCTCTTGAACAGTAACCTTGAACATTCCCGACCAATACATATGGTATATCTGGAAAAAGCAGATCAATATGATCTGCTTTTTTCCATCACTTAACAATAAACAATATTTATAAGAGGATTCGTATTGTCATCTCAAACTTATTTTAATATACGTCTTTCCATTCATCGATGTTGTCTTCATTGAATTCAAATGGAGGCCCAAGGATGATTTCTGTTCCGCCGTCTCCAGCGTCTGTAATCGTATATTCCGTATCGCCGGCTGTAAATGTTTCGCCTTCTGCTCCGGTAATATCTCCATTGACAAGAGCGATTGCCGTGTAAGCGGCAAGTTCACCCAGCTCTTCCGGATTCCACAGGAACATATATGGGCAAGAATGTTCGTCATCATCACCGATGTATTCTGCCATCTCGGATGGAAGACCCAGACCTGTCAATTTTACGGAAGAGCCTTCATCCTGAAGAACCTTCGCTGCCGCATTGATACCAACCGTAGTCGGCGCGCAGATCAACTTCAGATCCGGATATTTCGAAAGAAGTGCCTGTGTCTGGTCTGTCGATTTCTGTGATTCGTCATCGCCATAAGCGATTTCTACTAACTCAAGGTCTGCATACTTGGAATCAGAATCCATCACTTCCTGCATTGCTTCAATCCAAGCGTTCTGGTTTGTCGCCTGTGATGTTGCGGAAAGAATCGCGAACTGACCGGAACCACCGGTAATATCATAAACCGCGTCCATCAATGTCTGTCCGATTTCCGTGATACCTGCCTGGTTCACAAATACGGCACGGCTGTCCGCATTCGTCTTGGAGTCCATACAGCTAACCTGAATGCCGGCTGCCATCGCTTCTTCCAGTACAGACTGCAATGCATTCTCGTCATTGGCCGCTACCGTAATCGAGTCAACACCCTGAGAAATCAGAGAGTTGATAACGGTGATCTGCGCTTCCGCCGTAGCTTCTTCCGGGTGCTGAATGATACATTCATATCCTTCCGCCTCAACGATCTCCTGGAATCCCTCTGCCTCTTTCTCGTTATAAGGGTTACCAGCTGATTTTGATACGAAGGCCATCGTATACGTGTCCGAACTCGAACTGCTGCTTCCATCTGACGTGCTGTCTTCTGAACTGCTGCTGCTTCCACAGCCTGCCAGCAGTGATGCTGCCATAACGCTGCATAACAGCACACTTAACATTTTCTTCTTCATAATAATGATCTCCTTTCTTATTTTTCGGTTTCCCGATTCATTCAGACATTTCTTAAACATCCGAATATATATTACTCACACGCAGGTCATGCGCATATAGTACTAAAAATATTTTTATTTGACAGACGCTGTCTTTCTCTTCGCCTGAATCCTGCTCATGATATTCGGCAGCATGACAGCCAGAATCAAGAGCACGCCGATGATCAGAAGAATCAGCTGAGAATTCATGTTAATCTGTCCTAATCCGATTCTCAGGAATATAATGACAAAGCCGGAAATGATACCGCCAATCAGGCTTCCTTTTCCACCGGTCGAGGAGATTCCTCCAAATACTGCCATCGCGATGGCATCCATCTCGAAACCGTCACCAGTCGTTGTATTCGCTCCGTAGGTAACCGATACCATAAATAATCCGGCCAAACCAGCCATCAGGCCTGTGATAGTATAGATAATCAGACGGTATTTCTGTACCGGAATTCCTGCATAGTACGCTGCCAGCCTGTTAGAGCCGATCGCGTATACGGATCTGCCGAACGTCGTTTTCGCCAGAATAACGGTAAATATCACGGCAAGGATAACAACAAGGAAGAAAATATATGGGATGATGCCCAGCTTCTGTCCGATGGCTTTAAATCCGGCCGTATCGGAAAGGACAACGGAGCCGCCGCTTCCCAGTGCGATTTCTGCGATACCACGATAAATAATCTGGGTTGACAGGGTTACGATCATTGGTGGAAGCTCTGTGAAATTCGTCAGGATCAGGCCATTTACCAGGCCACACAAAGTTCCGACCAGCAGCGAAACAATAATCGTTACGACAAAGGGCGTCTGCGCATTGCTCGCCATACACGCCATGGTGGCCGCCAGACAAACCGTCGAACCTACAGAAATGTCAATCTCGCCGAGAATCAGTATATAAGCCATCGGCAGCATGAGGAATATCTCAGTCAGATATTTTGGCATTTCTCTGAAAACATTTGCTACTGTAAAGTAGGGAGAAATCGTCATACAGAAAATACAAACCGCTATGAACACGATTACCAGAATACCTTCCCAGCTGAGTAATGTTTTTCTCCATGATTTTTCGGGCACATTAGATATTGTCCGTCCAGATTTTCCAGCCATAATTACATCTCCCTTCCTTTGAGGTTATTCCTGTCCATCATTCTCTGCGTAACAACATTGAGAACGATAACGATAAGAATAATGACACCCTGTACTGTGTTCTGCGCAATGGAACTGATTCCTACAAGAGGAAGTGCCTTTGCGATGACTGCCAACAGGAAAGAGCCAATCAGCACGCCTGTCACAGATCCGCGGCCACCGGACATGCTCACGCCGCCAAGCACGCAGGATGCGATGACATCCATCTCTTCGCCGTCAAACATATTCGGCTGCGCCGATGCGTAAATGGAAACGGCCAATGCGCCGCCAAGCCCTGCCAGTAAGCCCATGATCGTGTAAACGAAAAGCTCCACTCTTTCTGTATTGATACCGGAGATTGCTGCCGCTTCCCGGTTACTTCCTACGGCATAGATTTTTCTTCCTGTTTTCGTCCATTTCATCACAATAAAGAATATGACATAACAGATAATCATCACCCAGATAACGTTATTAATTCCGAGAATCTTATTTAAAGCGAAATTTTTAAAATCGCCAAGCGCATCCGCGCTCGCCCACTCACTATTACTGATCAGGTAAGCCATCGCCCGGTATATGTACATAAATCCGAGCGTCGCTATGATCGGCGGCACCTTGCCATATGCGATCACCAGGCCGACCAGCAGTCCGCAGATGGTTCCCACGATAACCGCAATGAGAATAAGCAATGGCGTGCTGTTTATAATTCCCCTTTTTGCCAGCATACCGATGGCCATTCCGGAGAAGGCCAGTGTCGAGCCTACGGAGATATCAATCCCGCCGATCAAAAGCACACACAGCATGCCCAGAGCCATGATCATGGTTACTGCATTATTTTTCAACATGTCCATAATTGATTTTACTGTCAAAAAAGACGGACTCAAGATGGTAACAATAATACAGAGGACTAACAAAACGATGACCATGCTGGCCTCACGGGAGCTGGTAATTCTTTTAAAAACTGAGTTATTTTCTTTCATCTTCTTTTTCACCCCTCGATCTTTATTTCTCCATGGCAAGCTCAAGAATCTTCTCCTGCGTAGCTTCTTCCCTGCTCAGTTCGCCGGTCACCTTACCACCGCACATGACAATGATTCTGTCGCTCATACCAAGAATCTCCGGCATTTCAGAAGAAATCAGTATGATGCCATAACCCTTTTTTGCCAAATCGCCCATAATGGAATAAATCTCCGCTTTCGCGCCGACATCGACACCTTTTGTCGGTTCGTCCATGATGACAACCTTCATTTCCTGTCCTAATGCCTTCGCTACCACAACCTTCTGCTGATTTCCACCGGATAACGAGGAGGCCGGATCGAAGATAGTGACTGCTTTCGTATCTACTTCCTCCAAAAGTTCTTTCGATATCTCGCGTTCCTTTTTCTCATCGTTAAATCCGTTTTTCGCGTATTTTCCCATGGTCGGGAGCGTAACATTCCTTCCCAGGCCCCAGGAAAGAATCAGACCCTGTGTCTGTCGGTTTTCGGGAAGCAGGATAATGCCCTGTTTCATCGCATCGATCGGCTTATGAATCGTTACTTCCTGCCCTTCCAGATATACTTTTCCGGCATCCGGTTTCGTGATTCCACAGATGCTTTCCATAACCTCAGTACGTCCGGCGCCAACCAGACCGGTCAGTCCCAAAATCTCTCCTGCTTTTACAGCAAAGGAAATGTCCTTAAAAACTCCGCCACGGCTCAAACCTTCCAGCCGCCAACTCTCGACGCCACTCGTCCCCTGCGCCTACCGATACAAAAAACTGATCTCACGACCGACCATGGCCTTGATCAGGTCTGCATTCGTGATGCCATCCACATCATAAGTTCCGATATACTGCGAATCACGAAATACGGTTACTCTGGTCGCCAGGCGGTACATATCTTCAAATCTGTGTGAAATAAAGATGATGGAAACCTGCTCTTCTCTTAACTTGTCCACAATCGTGTAAAGTTTTTCCGATTCTCTGTTCGTCAAAGCAGCTGTCGGTTCATCGAGGATGATGATCTTGGCATTCATAGATAATGCTTTCGCAATCTCCACCATCTGCTGCTGTGCCACACTGAGAGCACCCATCTCATCCGTCGGCTTAAAGTCAGCATCCAGCTGCGCCAAAAGCTCTCCAGCCTGCCTGTGCATCTCGCCCCACTGAATCATCCCATGTTTGATGATCTCATGGCCCATAAAAATATTTTCCGAAACCGTGAGATCCGGATAGGTCGTGGGATGCTGATACACTGCCGCGATTCCTGCATTCTGCGCATCCTTTGGTCCTTTAAAATCGACTTTCTTGCCTTCCAGGAACATCTCACCTTCCTCAGCCTTATGCACTCCGGTGATCACCTTGATAAATGTTGACTTTCCAGCGCCATTCTCCCCCATCAGAGCATGAACTTCACCCTTTTTCAGCTGAAATTGAACATTATTCAGTGCTTTTACTCCTGGAAATATCTTCGTGATGCCTTTTAATTCCAAAATATAATCAGACACTGTCTATCTCCTCCCTTAAACTGTTTTATATATTATAGACAATTACAGTGTCATTTTTAACGACATTTCTTATCGAAGTGACTGACATTTTTTTCAATATTCACAAAGGCATTTTCTGATTTACACTGTTTCTCTGATAAATTTACTAAACTTTCTTTTAAATTTACTAGTGGATTTTTGCGTTTTTTCTATAGAAAATATAGAGAAAAATTTTTCTTTTCCTTTCTTTTACCGTCAATTTATACAATTCATTTTCTTTTACATGTATTTTGGGGGCGAAAAAAAAGGACAAAGAAAGAAAATGCCAGAGAAAAGATAAATGGTTTCAAAAAAGAGATGATTTTGTGGGATATAATCGGATATCGGAATGAAAAGATTCGGTGTGGTGTCATAGGATATCCTAAGCCGACAGCAACTCTCAAGTCTTTCGTATGTAGTAATCTCTGGTAATTCGTTCTGTTTGCTCTTATTGTCCTTGACGCGATTAACATCTTTTGCTTATGATAAACAAGAAATATAGATTAAAGGAGAGAATCAGGATGAACATAGTGAATGGCGGAAGAGTTTCAGAACTGCTCCGCGGAATCAAATTTCCGAAAATGTTTTGCGCGAGGCAGACATTTCCCGGAGGATGCATCACACCAGAAGCAATTCCGGGTCATGTTTTCCGGGAACTTAGTCAGGAGGCTTTTGCCTCACGGGTGAAGCCGGGGATGAGGATTGCTATTACCGCGGGAAGCCGGGGAATTCGCAATGTCGATATTATCACAAAAGCAGTGGTAGACTTCGTGAAATCGAGAGGAGCGAAGCCCTTTATCGTGCCGGCAATGGGAAGCCACGGTGGCGCAACCGCTGCGGGACAGCTGGAGATATTAGCCGGATATCATATTACAGAAGAAACCATGGGTTGTCCGATTTTATCTTCCATGGAAACAGTGGAGCTTGGGCTGTCTGAACGTGGCCGCATGGTATACATGGATAAAAATGCATATGAAGCAGATGGCATTATCATTTCCTGCCGATTAAAACCGCACAATGCATTTCGTGGACCTTATGAGAGTGGACCTTGTAAGATGATGACTGTAGGTTTGGGGAAGCAAAAAGGAGCCTCTCTGGTTCATTCGGATGGCATGGGAGTCATTCATGAAAATATTCCTACAATGGCCAAGGTGGTTCTTGCAAAGGCACCGATTTTGTTTGCCATTCCCTGTCTGGAAAATGCGTATGATGAGACCTGTAAAATAGAAGGAATCCTGGCAGAAGATATCATGGAGCGGGAGCCTCAACTTCTCAGAGAGGCATTTCAGCTGATGCCCAGCCTGCTCGTAGGCGAATGTGATGTTCTAGTGGTGGATGAAATTGGGAAGAATTACAGTGGAACGGGCGTTGACCCTAACATTACCGGTACATTTTCTACGGAATATGCTCATGGAGGTATACGGGTACAAAGGACTGCATTCTTGAATCTGAGTGAAGAGTCCCATGGAAATGCTCTCGGTGTCGGACTTGCCAGTGCGATTACGAAGAAGATTTTTGATGAGATAGATCCAGAGAAAATGTATCCAAACTGTATTACCAGCACCGTGATTAAGTCGGCGACGATTCCGTGTGTGTTCTCTTCGGATAAAGAAGCGATACAGTTCTGTATTCGAACTTGCAATGGAATAGACCAGGAACATGTGCGCATGGTATGCATTCCTAACAGTCTGCATATTGATCAGATTATGTTGTCGGAATCTTATTATGTGGATGTCAAAGCAGGAAAATATCCCGGCGTGGAAGCCCTGAGTGAACCGGAAGAGATGAGGTTTGATGAGATGGGGAACTTATCGCGGCAGTACACCAACTAAAGAGATTGGAGAGATTCATGGGGCAATGCACTTTATAATAAGCTTCCTTCCCACGACCGGGACGATGCCGCAGCAATGCAGTATCTGATTCCCGGGTGGAAGTATGACAGTAAGAAACCAGCTTTAGTCAGATAGAAATCTTCTGTTAGTATTAAATGAATATTTGGTAGGAGAAGCAATCAGACCTCCGTCATTTAACAAAATGGCGGCAGCTGGTTGTTTGATTGCAATTTTGCCAGCTGGATCATATCTCTTTCCGGTTGTGTGAGATAAGTGCCCGGAAGCATGATGACGCTGTGCGTCCATGAGCAGAACGGTGCTACGGAGAAATAAACGACAGGCGCCTCCGGATCAATATAAGAACCAGGTAAAAAAGCACAGCACATCTGGTTCTTTACCATGCTTACAATGGTGGAGGTACTGATAGATTCAAACAGAACTTTAGGGCGAAATCCTCCATTTTCAAAAATCCGCTCGGAAACACCTCGTATCCGGGTACTTTTCGCAGCTAAGACAAAATCACTATCTTTAAACAGTGTAATGTCAACCTTTGGTAATGTTTCATAACTGCGAGAACCGGCCAGAACCGCATGGGGATGCCTGGCGAGAACTGCCAGGACAATGGGTTCCGTTTTCAAATCAATGTATTCAAATTGTAGTTTATGTCCGTTTTCTGACCGGATGCAGAAAGCGATATCCACCTCCCGTTTTAAAATCATCTGTTCCATATCCTTCGCTCTTCCTTCCTGGATCTTAAAAAGAATATTCGGATACTTTTCATGAAAATGGGGGTAAATCTGGGAAAACATCCTCGCTCCCTGCTCTGGTGTATAAGCGATGGAAATCATACCTGCTTTTTCTTTGGAAATATCATGAATGATTTTGTAGGTATCCTTTTTGATATTTAAGATTTTCTGAGCCGCTTCCAGATAAACGGTTCCTGCGTAAGTAGGAATCATACTGTGCTTTCTCCGCTCAAACAGAGGTGTACCCAGTTCTTTTTCCAGCTTCAGAAGTTGCTGATTAAGCGCGGATTGTGTGATAAACAGCTTTTCTGCTGCTTTGCTGATGCCTTGCGCCTCCGCGATAGCTACAATGTATTGTATCTGATGAAGATCCATAAACCCCTCCGTTATGTATTATGTACAAAATAGTAACTTATAATCACTATAAAACAGGCGATTCTTCTTAATATAGACTTAAAATAACTAAGTTTAAGAATAAAAATTACCAAGTTGAACTTTGTCTACGCAAAGATTATAATATATTTATCACAAAACTTCAAGCGCTGGAAGATACGATGAACTAATGTAACAAGAAATCAAATGGATGATCATTGCAATCTTTTGTATTTTATCTCCTATTTTTGGTATGATTTTGAATAAGTTAAAAAAGAAAGGAGTTAAGGAACAATGAGTTTTCAATGTAGTCTTTCAATCAAAGACCCTGTGGCAACACTGGCGTACAAGCCGTGGACACTGGCAATAGAGCCCTTTCAGGTGGCGCCTCAGACATGGTATGTGGCTGGGCAGACCTGGGTAGGATGTTACCTGATCGATACAGGGGATGGTCTGATCTTGATTGATACGGCGATTCCTGAGAGTTTATATTTGTTGATTGATTCGATTTACAAACTGGGATTTAAACCTTCTGATATCAAAAAAATTCTGATCAGCCATGCGCATTTTGATCATTGCGGTGCTGCACGTGCCATGAAGGAACTGACTGGTGCAGAGCTTTATATGTCAAAAGAAGATACGGAATTCCTGGAAAAATGCCCGGAGGAAACACTGGTTCTGGATAAGGATTCTCATCCGCAGATGTTTACCGTAGATCGATATTATTCGGATGATGAACCAATCACACAGGGGAACGTTACGATTCGCTCGATGCTGACACCTGGACATACGATTGGCTGCACCAGTTTTTTCTGGACCGTAAAAAATCCTGTAACTGGCGAAAAATATGAAGTGGCTATGCACGGAGGAGTCGGATCCAATACGATGAATGATGCATATTATGCCACCAGCAAATATCTGACACCAGATCTGCGAGATCGTTTTCTGGCAGATGCTGAAGAAGTGAAAAAAATCCATGTAGATATCGCCCTTCCCAGTCATCCGAATCAGATACTGATCACGGACCGCGCCGGTACTTACACACATGAAAGCCAGCCTTACCTTGATGATACGGTATGGGCAGACTTTATGGACGAAAGAGTACGTCAGGTGAAGGTTTTGATGAAATAAATGGTACAAATAGCCATCGCTGTTTCTTTTTTGTGAGCAGCAATGGCTATTTTGAGGATGTATACGTAGACCAGACTTCCCTGAATCCATTCTGTATCCCATAACATTAGATGTTCTGTCAAGAGAATTCTTTTTTGTCGCAGCAGTCATAGGACAATCTTCCCAAGCATAGACTGTATCAAAATTTATCGGAGAGTATTGACAGAATGAAAGAATATATGGAAAACAGAATCATTTCCATCGCTCATTATACGATCGACCACAATTCCACAGTTCGCTCTACGGCAAAAAAATATGGTATATCAAAGTCCACCGTACATAAGGATCTCACCGAACGGCTTCCCCAGATTGATCATCATCTGGCAAGTGAAGTCAGAGATATTCTGGATGTGAATAAATCGGAGCGCCATATCCGTGGCGGACTGGCTACCAGGAAAAAATATCTGCTGATGCAGAGATAAAGAGGGGCACCCGGCACAAAGCTGCTTCATGGTGCCTCAGACATGGTATGTGGCAGATATCCTGGCTTTTACATTCGGCCTGCCATTTGCGGCAAAGTTTGTCCGTGGGTTAAATAGGTAAACATAAATCGCTAATTACTATTAATTCATATAGTCAAAAAGTGCCAGTTTTGCATGTTTCAACAGATGCTGCGTACGTTTTACCTCCTGGCAGCGTTATCTACATAATAAATTGGCACTTTTTAAACAATGTATAATAAACTCAAACCTCCCAAATGAAATCAGGGTATAGAGTCTGATGTCGCGTGGGAAGTTTGAGTAATTTATTCAAACTATAATTCCACATTGTAATTATGGTACCTGACTTCCGTCGTTTCTCTCGAAACATGGTACTCAGGAGCCAAGTAGCATA
>JAJQDO010000124.1:0-3254 GCA_021202175.1 Clostridiales bacterium
TTTTTGGAAGTTTCAAAATAGGCGGGGCTAAAAATCGGTATTTTCCGATAGCCCCCTTCTTCATATATCAAACGGATGCTGCGTCGCATACCGCAGCGCATCCACAAAAGCCAGCGTTGCTGAGCGGCAGGCGGATTCACTTCCTGCCAGAATCGCTCCACTGGAGTTCGCGTGTGACGGCGGATACCAGTACTTTACGACCTGCGTCTCGCCTGCTTTCAGCGCTTTATCCAGCGCGTAATTAGTCTCAATCGGCCCGCCGACCAGATAAGCGTAGGAAGTCCCCTCTTCCATCCCGCACAGTTCCTGATAATATTTCCCCACTCTCGGAATGCACTGGGCATAAAAAGCCGTTCCCGTATCTCCATCAAAATTGTAAAGAGCCGTGCGCTTTTCCACAAAATCATTGACGTAACCCAGTCCGCTCCTCACATCTGCGACCTTGGGTCCGGAAAACATGATAAAAACACTCCCGCCATATTTACTCCAGGAACACAGAGAACCACCGTAAAATGTCTCGGCATGAACCACCCGGATATTGGCCTTTTTTGTGGCATCATCGACAGCCAGATAACCGGAATCATCATTATCCACGGAAAAGAAAGCGACACTTTGGTGGTCTTCCGGCAGCTGATAGGTGCGCGCAAATTCGTCAGAAACATGAGCGATGATCTTCTGACTGAGAACCTTCGGTTTCATTTGTATTATCTCCATACTACTCCTCCATTTATTCCGCCGCCACTCAGCTGGCGACACAAACAGCATTGAAAACACATTTTCACACTCGCTATATCTACACCATTTATATCTGCTTCCATCCTGTCCATCTTATTTCCATTCTATCTATTCCACTTCCATCGGATGAAACGCGCAGTATTCCACTGCTTCCGCGAAGGCCTTCACAGCCGCGCGGCAGGCGGACTCTGTGCCTGTCACGATTCCCCCGCCCGTATTCACTCTCGAAGGCGGACGAAATAACTCCGCAATCCTGGTATTGCTGGCCTTTAATGCCTTATCGAACGCATAGGTGCTCTCCACTGGTGTGCTGACCAGATAGGCGATAGCCTGCCCTTCCGGGATACCCAGCGTGCGCTGATAATATTTTCCCGCTCTGGGAATACAGTCGGCGTAGTAGCCGAGCGTTCCTTCTTCATTCAACATATAGATCTCCGCCTTGTTCTCTATGAACTCCTTCATATAAAAAAGGCCATTCCGGACGTCCGAGACATTTTCTCCGGAAATAATCGCCGTGATCTCTCCGCCGAACTTACTCCAGGAGTATTCCACGCCGCCATACACCGTCTCCGCATATACGGCCAGTATCTTCGCTCTCTTAGTCGCGTCATCCAGCGCCAGCCACATCACGTCCTCATTATCGCAGGAAATGAATCCGACGCTGTCGTGGTCTTTGGGAATCTCCCAGAGATCACGGTATCGCTGCGTGACGTTCGGAACCACCTTCTGCATGGTCACATGCGCATCTAACCTTCGTTTCATATACCCTCCTGTCTCAATTCCTCAAAACAGTACACGATTTGCACGTATACTGCTCTGATATTCGTTTCAGATACTCCCATGTCCCAAATCTTGCCGGCACCGCTAGTGTGTCACTTTCTAATTGCATATACATTAGTTAGAAAGGGCCACACTAGTATAACGTCTCCGCTGCATCCGTATCCTCCCTTTTATCACGGTTATAGCGGTATATCGACGTTTGGCGCCAGACAGTTCCTGTCTGTATAATTATCTATTTTATCATAAGTTTCCTTTCGTGGAAAGATGGTAACAAAAAAAGCAACACTAAATTCCAACGTTAAAAAATAATCATTAAAACCTTGTATTTTCCGGAAAAATGAAATAGAATAGGTTCGTATTCGGCATACATTGCTTAACATTACTTATGGCTTCCCGAAATATTTTACTTTATTGTATATGATCTCAGATAAATGTCACTCTGCCCATGTCGGACGGCGGAAGCGAGATGACATTTATTTTTTTGTGTAGAAAGGAGTTAAATCATGGAAAATGAAGTTTTCGAAAAAATGTCTGTTCCCAAAGCCTATTTTAGTCTGGCACTCCCGGTTGTAATCAGCATGGTAGTCTCATTGGTCTACAATATGGTGGATACTTTTTTCATTGCCCGGACAGGCAACACAAATCTGGTCGCGGGCATTTCATTGAGCGCACCGATTTTTACGTTTATGATTGCTCTGGGAGATATACTGGGATTAGGCGGAAGTTCAGTCATATCCCGTTTGTTTGGGCAGAAATCAGATGAGGATGCCAAACGGCTTAGTGTCTTTTGTTTCTATGCCTCCTTTTTAGGCGGAATCATCGTCGCTGTTGTTATGCTGCTGTTAAAAACGCCGCTCCTGCATCTGCTTGGAGCCGATGCAGAAACACTGCCTTATGCATCACAGTATTTTACATTTATTGTCCTGGGCGCGCCGTTTATCATCCTGTCTTACACACCCAGCAATCTGCTGCGCACCGAAGGATTCGCGAAAGCATCTATGGTCGGCACCGTGACAGGAACTGTGATTAATATGGTTCTTGCCCCTGTGTTCCTCTGTTGGCTGGGAATGGGTGCGGCGGGAGCAGCCATCGCAACTGTGTTCGGAAATATCTGTGCCGACTTGTTTTTCGTCTGGTTTTTGCTGATGAAGAGCGAACGATTATCTATCAATCCTGCGGGATTCCATATATCATTTACGGAAATCCGGCAGATTCTGGCGATAGGCATCCCGGCTTCTGCCACAAATTTCATGCAAAGCTTCGGTGTCGCTCTGACCAATCGTTTCCTGCTTCCCTACGGAAATGATAAAGTGGCGGCCATGGGAATCGTCATGAAAGTAAATATGATTGCTGTCTTGATTCTGGTCGGCTTTGCCTTTGGCGGTCAACCGTTAATCGGATATAATTATGGAGCTGGAAATCGAAAACGGTTAAAACAGATCTTATCCTTCAGTTACGGATTTGAGGGCGGAATCGCTGTGTTTCTGGCCATACTGCTCTCTCTGTTTGCCAGACCTCTGATCGGATTATTTATGTCCGACCCCGGTATCATAGCAGCTGGAATCCCGATGCTTCGTATGCAGCAGGCTGGTATGCTGTTTATCGCCATCGCTCTGGTCACGACCGTCACTTTCCAGTCCACAGGCAAGGCAGGCGGTGCAGTTTTGCTGTCTGTCAGCAGACAGGGGATTCTATTCGCTTTTGTAATCTGGATATTGTCGCAGGCGGCAGGCTACCAG
>JAJQDO010000124.1:3264-3645 GCA_021202175.1 Clostridiales bacterium
TTACTGGCCATCTTTCTTTATAAAAGGAATCTTTCGAACGAACTGAAACCGACGCCGTCGGATTAAAAAAAATCCAAAAAATGAAATCAGCGGTCTGGCTCGGAAGCGATTCGCCGATTGCGAAGTTTTTCGAACAAATGTTCGAAAAACTTGTTGAAATTATCTTCCGATTGGTATAGAATATAGTCATGAAATGAATGCGTGACGTGATTTCTATCACGCGAATGAGCATTCATAGCAGATTGCTTTTATTTTATCAGGGAAATGTTTCCTAATATAATGAAAAACTATTCTACGATTCGGAGGGAGCCATTCTTATGCTCCATAAAGCAAGACAGACGGACAGGATATATGTCAAGGTTACATCCGTTTTTGATAAGC
>JAJQDO010000028.1 GCA_021202175.1 Clostridiales bacterium
CAGGTTTAAACAGGATTATTTTCTTTTTAGGCGTAAAAAATACTGGAAGTTAAGGCCATAGATGGCGCAAAAAAAGCGCAGGCTATCGTTTCATCCCCTGCGCTTTGTATCGTTTCATTATACTATATTATATATTATTCTGATGATCTTACTGTGTCCATATCTTACGGTACATTATAATCACTTTTCAGTCACAGCAGCTTTATCCTGCCCTTCTTCGTTGCCGTTATCTAATATCTTTTTCAGTTCATTCATGAACGTATTGACATCCTTGAACTCCCTGTATACAGAGGCAAAACGCACATAGGCTACCTGTTCGAGAGATTTCAGTCTTTCCATGACTATCTCGCCGATGACCTTGCTCTCCACCTCTTTACATTCCAGATTAAAAATGTCGTTCTCTATCTTGTTGACGGTATCCTCAATCTTCTCGATAGGGATAGGTCGTTTATGGCATGCCCGAAGGATCCCAGCCATAATCTTCCCTCTGTCATAAGACTCTCTGGTTTTATCTTTCTTGATCACTGTCAGCGGAATACTCTCCACCTTTTCATAGGTGGTAAATCGCTTTCCACATTCATCGCACTGTCTTCTTCTGCGAATGGAGCAATTATCATCCGCTGGCCTGGAATCAATGACACGAGTATTATCCAACCCGCAAAATGGACATTTCATCCGTGATTCCTCCTTAGCATTCTATATCATCAAAGCTTTTCTCTGAGAGCCAGATTGATTCTGCCCATCTTGTCAATCTCGAGAACCTTCACCCTGACTTTATCGCCGATATTGACAACATCCTCCACCTTCTCGACTCTCTGTCTCGAAAGCTTTGAAATGTGAATCAGGCCGTCCTTATTCGGAGCCAGCTGGACAAAGGCGCCGAAATTCATGATGCGCACAACTTCACCTTCATAGATAGCCCCTACCTGGACCGGATCCACGATAAGGTGAATCAGTTCCATCGCTTTTTCGATCATCGCCTGATCGACGCTGCAGATATCCACTCTGCCATCGTCGTTGATATCAATCTTGACACCGGTCTCATCGATGATGCCATTGATCGTCTTACCCTGTTTTCCGATAATCTCACTAATCTTATCCGGCTCAACCCACATCTGTTTGATCTTCGGAGCATATTCTCCTACTTCCGGTCTCGGCTGCGCGATCACCGGTTCCATCACCTCTGTCAAAATGTATTCTCTCGCGGCCTTCGTCTTCGCAATCGCCTCTTTGATGATTGCCGGTGTGAGACCGTGAATCTTGATATCCATCTGGATCGCCGTAATGCCATCATGAGTTCCTGCCACTTTGAAATCCATGTCTCCGAAGAAATCTTCCAGTCCCTGGATATCCGTCAGCACGATATAATCGTCATCGCTATCTCCTGTTACAAGACCGGTGGATATGCCTGCAACTGGTTTCTTGATCGGTACACCTGCCGCCATCAGAGACAAAGAGGACGCGCAAACGCTGGCCTGAGAAGTAGAACCATTCGATTCCAGCGTCTCAGACACGGTACGGATGGCGTAAGGGAAATCATCCTCACTCGGCAGCACCGGAACAAGGGCTCTCTCCGCCAATGCCCCATGACCGATCTCGCGTCTTCCCGGGCCACGGCTCGGCTTCGTCTCTCCTACGGAATAACTCGGGAAATTATAATGATGCATGTATCTCTTCGAAGTAATGTCCACATCAATGCCGTCCACCTTCTGTACTTCCGATAACGGCGCCAAAGTAGTCACAGTCATAATCTGTGTCTGTCCGCGCGTAAACATGCCAGATCCATGCACTCTCGGCAAAATGTCAATCTCAGCGGAAAGCGGACGAATCTCATCAATCGCCCGTCCGTCAGGGCGCTTGTGATCTTTCAGGATCATCTTACGCACTGTCTTTTTCTGGAATTTATATACCGCGTCATCAATGAGCGGAATCCAGTCCTCATGCTCTTTCGCATACCGTTCCGCGAGCTTGTCCTTAATCTGGCGGATATTCTCCTCACGCACCTGCTTCACATCGGTAAATACTGCTTCTTCCATGGCTTCCGGCGTGATGAACGCTACCATATCGTCCCACAGTTCTTCCGGCGTATCTACATGTTCATATTCATGCTTCTCTTTTCCACACTCATCCACAATCTTCTGAATAAAAGTGATGATCTCCGTATTCACATCATGAGCCATAAAGATGGCCTCCAGCATCTGGTCTTCCGGCACCTCATTCGCGCCGGCCTCGATCATGATGACCTTCTCCGCAGTGGATGCCACAGTCAATGCCAGATCCGAAACATGCTGCTGGTCAGCAGTCGGATTAACGATAAACTTCCCATCGATCAATCCGATCTGCGTAGCCGCGATCGGTCCGTCAAATGGAATATCCGATATACTTGTCGCGATGGAAGAGCCGAGCATCGCCGTCACTTCCGGAGAACAGTCCGGATCCACTGACATGACCAGATTATTCAGCGTCACATCATTTCTATAATCCTTCGGAAACAGAGGGCGCATCGGGCGGTCGATGACACGGGATGTGAGAACAGCATGTTCTGACGCCTTCCCCTCTCTCTTGTTAAAGCCTCCTGGAATCTTGCCGACAGAGTACATCTTCTCTTCGAACTCTACACTGAGGGGAAAGAAATCAATCCCCTCTCTCGGTTTGTCAGACGCGGTAGCCGTCGACAAAACGACCGTATCCCCATAATGCATAAATGCCGCTCCGTTCGCCTGAGCAGCGACTCTTCCTATCTCAACTGACAGCGTCCTGCCTGCCAGTTCCATTGAAAACTTCTTAACCATAATGATTACCTCCTCGCCAATTACGGCACATAAAGACAGGAAATATCCGAAAAATCTTCGGCATCTCCTAAGAAACTATTAAAGAATGAATCCTGCGTCATATGCAAAGTAAATTCATAACAGTTCCTAAATAATAACGCACAATTGGGAAGGCTCCGAAACAACTAAAAAACATACCGTCCCCCGTATGCTTTTCAGAAGTCTCGGTCCAGCACTTCCCATCGTCAGGTCTTGTTCTGACTTTTGTTATTCTAACATACCATCCGTGAGAATGCCAGTGCTTTTTCTACGTATTTATCTAATATTTTTATGATAGTTGTTTTTCATGGGGACAAGATGTATGGTACTAAATAGACAGGGCTATACATGTCAAATTCTTTAGACCAGCTTTTTGGCTTGTAAATTAATATAGTTTGTACATGTCAAAATTCTTAAAACGGCCTTTTGGCATGTAAAATTTTTTCGTGATTTTTTTCTGTCTTTGTCTCCGCATGAGCTATCCCTTACCCCGTGAAAAGTAACCCGATAGTTGTTTTTCATGGGATAAGAGAAATACGGATAAAAACACCAGGAACAGAAGACTAACATGTAAAATCTGAAAGACGGTACGGACAAATATCCTGAAAATCGAAAAATGGCGTGTATATTCTGAGAAAAAGTACGGACGAATATCCTAAAATACAAAAAATGGCGTGTATAATCAATGAGAAGGTACAGTCAAAGCTCTCAAAAACCAGAGAATAGGGTGTAATTATTTTGAGGATTGCAAAACTGTAAATGCTATTATATTAGTTGACCACTTTCAATCAATTCGCTACCGAAAAA
>JAJQDO010000204.1 GCA_021202175.1 Clostridiales bacterium
CTGCATACGGAGATTTATCACCATGATGATCTGGTAACCTACAGCTCCATCGTGTGGACGAGCAGCATATCTTCTGTAGCAAAGGTACTTGTAAGTACTGGAGATGATACCAGAATCAAAGGAATGAAAGCTGGTACGGCGACGATCACCGTAAGCATCAAGGGCACGAGCATCAAAGCCACCCAAAAAGTGACGGTAAAGAAAGCGCAGACTTACGCTAAGGCAGCAAAGAAAGCCATTAAGAAGCTGAAAAAATATAAAGCACAGCTTAAAAGCCTGAGAACAACAATCGTGAATACAAAACTTGCTTCTACCACATCGGCGTGCAGGACACAGTACAGGAAACTGGAAGCCAAACTGGAAGCCATCGAAAACAAGATTGATGTGATTGAGGATACCTGGGAACATCGTTCTGGGACGAAAGCCCAGAAGGTGAACAAAAAGCTGCGCAAGGTAGAAAAATATGCCGATACAGTGGAAAACGCCCTGGAAGCCCGCTTCAACTATGAATTTGATTAAGAATCGATGAAAATGATATAAGACTTTTCAAACGAACGATGCCACGCGCAATGCGTGGCATTCGTCCTGTAAAGCAAAGATCAGGACAGATTTATATAATCTATTCACACATCAATGATATTCCCCTTGATCTCCTTATCAATATCCTCAACGGTTCTCTTGAGCTCCTTCCAGGCCACCTGCATGCGGTATGCCGTGAAAAGCTTCGAAATCGCATCCCCTATGAGGATAGCGCCAGCGACCATAATGGCCGTCGATACTGCGGCGAACGGAAAGAACAACATGACGATACCGGCAAAAATGACGATCAGCGACAAAACGATGTTCAAAACCCATGCCGATACTTCCGTCCGTCTCAGTTGCAGCGCGCCGCTTAAACTGCTCACGCCACTGATGATGATGACAAAACCGATCACATAGGAAAGAAGCGACACCAGCGTCCCAATGTGGGTGATGGCAAAAATGCCAAGTATCATTTCAATGATACCAGACAGCAGGCCTCCGCCGAAAACCTCTTCTGCTCGTTCCACGAAAAAGTAACGGACCAGATCAACAATCCCGGCAATCAGGATGACGATTCCCGCGATACGGACGATCATCACACCAGATCGGGCCGGATAAGCCACGAAGACGATGCCGATCACCAGGGTCAAAATAGCATTTACCAGCATATTGGCAAAGAATTTTTTAACAAGTTCCATAAGATGTCCTCCATTTTTTCACAATAAAACAATCTCATCCATAATCATTTTGACGCATCGCCACGCAAGCAATGCGTCAAAGAGATTGTCATGATTTTAATATATTTTCATAGTACCACAGTTTATGCGGGCTTGTGAAGTGTATTTTACCATCCATCACCCCAGATGCAGCATCTGAATCAGCAGCAGCCAGCTGAGTCCATAGTAAGTGACCACAGCCACAAGGTCATTGATGGTAGTGATCAGCGGGCCGGAAGCAACGGCCGGGTCCACATGAATCTTGTTGAAGAACATGGGAATACAGGTGCCGACCAGGGATGAGATGATCATCGCGACCATCAGGGAAAATCCGACACAGCCGGAGACTGCAAATGCAAAATGCATGCTCTGTCCTTTAAAGATAAAAATATATAGTCCGACGACGACCGAAGACAGGAAGCCCAGCAGGAAGCCGTTACACAGGCCAATGCGCATCTCCTTGCCCACCAGCCGGATCTTCTGCCCTCCTGTCAACATCTCATCCATCAGCACACGGATGGTCACCGCCAGAGACTGCGTCCCGACGTTACCTGCCATGTCCAGAATCAGCGACTGAAAGCACATCACAATCGTCAGCTGACTGACTACATTTTCAAATACACCGACAACGGAGGAGACTCCCATGCCCAGCACCAAGAGAATAGACAGCCATGGAAGACGTTTCTTCATGCTCTCCTTTAATGGTTCCTGCAGGTCCTCTTCCGCTACCAGACCAGCCAGTTTAGCGTAATCCTCTCCCATCTCATCGTCTACCAGCTCGACGATGCTTTGGGAGGTGATTACCCCCAGAAGCTGGTTCTCGTCACTGAGTACCGGAATGGAGCTTTCCGAATAATCCTTCAACATCTCAATACAATCATCAATCGGCGTGTGCCCGTATACGTAAGGATACGAAGTCACGATCAAATCTTCCAAATTATCATCCTGTCTGGCTGTAATCAGATCCTTCAGATCCAGTGCGCCGTAAAATGTGTCATCTTTCGTGACGATAAAAAGGGTGGAGATATTGTCATTCTTCCTCGCCTGGGAGATCAGGGAATTCATCGCCTGCTTGATGGTCAGATTCTCACCAAAACTGACATAATTCGTCGACATCCGGCTGCCGATCTCTTCCTCATCAAAAACCGCGATGACGGACAAATCTTTCCGGGTATCTTCATCCAGAAGGTCCGTAACCAACAGACGTTTCTCTCTGTCAAATACCTTCAAAATATCAACGATCGTGCCGGTCTCCATACGGGACAGGATGGCCGCCGCCTTCTTCACATCCATCTCACCCAGATACTTTACCGTTTCCTCTTCTTCTTCGGTATATTCAAAAATATCGGAAAGAATGTCCCGCCCCAAAATGCGGAATATCTTCTTCCTTTCCACCGAGGTCAATAATGGAAGCACTTCTGCCAGATCGTTTTCATGGTAATCTTCCAGCTTATTGCGAAGCACTCCCGGAGAATAATCTCCCCGAATGATTTCCAAAATCTCTGCACTGTAATCCTGTGTATTCTTCTCCATTTCGAATCCTCCTTCCTGGTAAAACCGTCTGCCTGCCAAAAAACCAGGCAACACAAAATAATGAAGCGCACGCGTTTTCATAACGTAATATCTTCATCAAAAAGTTATAATCACGATGGTTCTATTGGGAAATAGGATAGAAATAAAAATAATGCATAGTATCCGAGATGACTCTGAGATGACATAGATTATCCCTGCATCATACTCATCTCGCACTGTCTCGAAAGGATAATATCAACGGGAAAACGTCCCGCAAAACATCTCAAGAGAACAGAATCGACTACTGCTTATATTCCACCCTATGCCACTACTTCGACTATCGCAATTATCCATTCTGTTCACCTGCCTCTCATATACGAAAAATTAATCTGATCTGATCCTGTGTCCTCACAATCCTTACATGGCTGCCCATACCTGGTATAACGTCTTCAAAACCATGTATCTTTCTCAGAGCGGACACTCAATCAATCTTTTTTCATTGTAACAAATTAAACCGAAACCCGCAAGGGTGTTTTATATCTTATCTGAAAAATATTTTCTTGCTGTTACTAATCACGGGGTATAGAAGAGTGAATGTTATCATCTTTTTTCTTCGGTACGGACTTTTTTTGTAATTCCTCTATTTTAGTCCGTACGTTTCTTCCTTCTGTACGGACGGATTCTGTGACTTTGCTGTTTTAGTCCGTACGTTTCTTCCTTCTGTACGGACGGATTCTGTGATTTTGCTGTTTTGGTCCGTACGTTTCTCCTTTCTGTACGGACGGATTCTGTGATTTTGCTGTTTTGGTCCGTACGTTTCACCTTTCTGTACAGACGGAATCTATGATTTCAC
>JAJQDO010000260.1 GCA_021202175.1 Clostridiales bacterium
TCCTTACTTAAAACAGGGGGCAAATGTGATCGGTGTATCGGTTCTTTGCTATCCGGAAGACCCTGCGGCGGGGAACCACGGGATGTTTCGTGGCCCTTTGCCGGGATTATATGTGACGGGAAATGTTGAGGATATGGAAGGAAAGGAAGAAAATATTTCTGCTGATGCGACCTGGAAATGCGTGTTGGATGCGAATGTGAGCTTTTATCGGGAAGAAGAGCGGTTTGCCCCACTGATTATTCATGAGAAAACAATGGGGAATCCGCAGACATTCGGCTGGAAAATGCCGGAATATGACGACAACTGGTGGAATGCGGCGAAGCCATATATTAAGAAACTGGTTCCAGAAGCGGTCAGCCCCGGTAATCTGAAGCCGAGAACGATTCCATTTATGACCCGTAAAAAAGAATATTTTCGCGATATCATGCCTTATTGGTGTCAGATGACTGGTACAGAATTATCCGATTCCTTCGATTTATCCAATGTTTCGGATAAATTGATAGTTATGCCAGAAACAGTGAAGATATTGGATGAATCGATAGACATATTAGGAACATCGGGAAAATTGGATGAATCTATAGATATGCCAGAAACAGCGATGACATTGGATGAATCGATAAATATATTAGAAACAGCGATGACATTGGATGAATCGATAGACACATTAGAAACATCGGGAAAATTGGATGAATCGATAGATATGTCAGAAGTAACGAAGACATTGGATGAATCGATAGATATGCCAGAAGTAGCGAAGACATTGGATGAATCGATAGATATATCAGAAACAGTGAAGAAATTGGATGAATCGAAAGATATAAAAGATATATTCGAAACATCGGATGAATTGGATGAATCACAGAAATCAGGTGAATCGCATCAATCAGATGAAAGGGGAACGCGCCGGAAGACGACAGGAAACAAAATTTCTACGGTAAATCTTAAGAATAGTATATCAGAAGATGCTGTCAAAGAAAGTATGTCAGGAGAATCTGAAATGTATGCTATGATGATAAGAGAAAAGAACTGGTTCACGATTAGAGAAAGAATTCCAGATCAGATAAAAAATGACTGGCTGCATTTCCTGAAAGGAGAAAAGTCCATCACGATTCCCCCACACACAGAAACCATCGTCGAACTGGACGCCGGTGAGGAGATGACTGGTTATATCCGGGCTGCCTTTTCCGGTGGCAAAGGAGCCAGGGTTTCTCTGCTCTATGCGGAAAGCTATGTGCAGGACGGTTTTGTCGGACCAGAGCATATTCCCATCAAGAAAGACCGCATGGATTATGAAAACGGACATCTGCAAGGTTACGAAGATATTTACCAGGTCGCAGGCGTGGGGACGGAGCAGGTGCAGGAAGTTTATGAACCTTACTGGTTTCGTACTTTCCACTTTGTCCGGCTGCGTATTCAGACCGCCGGGGAAGGAATCATGCTTCATAGTCTGGATTATGAAGAGACGGGATATCCCCTGGAAGTGATGACCTCTGTTCGCACTTCTGATCTTTCGCTTGGAGCCATCTGGAAGATGAGTGAGCGCACGTTGCGTCGGTGTATGCATGAAACCTATGAGGACTGTCCCTTTTATGAGCAACTGCAATATATCATGGACGCGAGGCTGCAGATTTTGTATACTTATGCTGTGAGTGCCGATGACCGCCTTGCCAGAAAATGTATGGACGATCTGCGGCGGTCGCAGCGATACGATGGTTTGCTGAATTGTTCCTATCCAAACTGCAATACTAATGTGATTCCTGGATTTTCCATCTATTATATTTTGATGGTTTACGACCACATGATGTACTTTGGAGACCACACACTGGTGGCAGAGCATATGCCGGCCATCGAACAGATATTACATTATTTCGAGCGACATTTGGCCAAAGAAGGGTACGTGGAAAAAGTCGGCGGTATCAATATGGAAGCCCGTTTCTGGTCCTTTATCGACTGGGCGGAAGAATGGAATGACACCAGCGGGATGCCGACAGCCGGGCTTAAAGGGCCGTTGACGATGGAAACATTGCTTTACATTTACGGATTACAGCATGTGGCGGCTCTGGCAGATTTTCTCGGACGCGGGGAGGAAGCCGGGATGTACCGCGAGTGGGTCGAAAGCGCGCAGAAAGCGGTGCGCCGATTTTGCGTGGGATCTGATGGCATGATACAGGACGGACCGGGGGTTGACGAATATAGTCAGCACTGTCAGGTATTTGCCCTGCTTACGGATACCATTGGGACTGAGCAGGGGAAACGAAACCTGCTAAGAACGATAGAAGAGCCGGGATATGCACAATGTACGGTGGCTATGCGGTTTTATCTGTTTCGTGCCCTGGAAAAAAACGGTCTGTACGCTTATACGAATCAGTATTGGGAAGCATGGAGAAACATGGTGAAGATGCACTGCACTACCTGCGTGGAATCCGAGGCCTATTCCCGAAGCGAATGTCATGCTTGGGGTTCCCTGATTCTCTATGAACTGCCGAGCATCACCCTTGGAGTGCGCCCGGCGGCACCCGGTTATCAAAAGGTTCGCATCGCGCCAGTGACGGGTTATCTGACGAGTGCTTCTGGAAATGTGAAGACACCGCGAGGAAATATACGTGTATCCTGGAAGATAGAGAACGGTTCTTTTAAAATCGATTATGAAGTACCACGAGACATGGAAGTGGTGCGGTAAAAAATGATGTTGTTGTAGAGATGTTAGAATCTTTTCAGTAACAAGTAAGCATACATGCCAAAACGAAGAAATCATCAAAATGACATGTACAAAAAGAGGAAGAATACATGCCAAAACGAAGAAATCATCAAAATGACATGTACAAAAAGAGAGCAGACACATGTTAAAAGAAGAAAATCACTAAAATGATATGTTCAAAGAGAAAAAGAATGCATGCCATAATGCAGGAATCATCAATATGACATGTAAAAGCAAAAGGAGGAAGAAAATGAAAAGAAATTATCCCAACCTGTGCAAACCGATCACTCTGGGTAGGGTGACCTTCCGTAACCGCATGTTCTCGGCACCGATGGGCGGCACCGACATCACGAATGACGGCTGTATCGGTCCGAAATCGACCGCTTTTTATGAGCTGCGGGGCAAGGGCGGCGCCGGTGCCGTGACCGTCAGCGAGTGCATGGTGCACCCGAAGACCGACGGCTCCCATGCCTATCATCTGGACACGACAATCTTAAATTCCCTGGCGAGCGCGACCTACACCGCGGATGCCATCCGTCGCCACGGTGCGATCCCCAGCCTGGAGCTGTCCCATTCCGGCATGTATGCCGGAACTTATATGACCGATAAATCAAAACAGAAATCCATGAACCAGTGGGGGCCATCCGATACCGTGCGTGCTGACGGCGCGCCGGTGAAAGCCCTGACGAAAGAGATGATTGCGGAGATCGTAGCGTCTTACAGGGAAGTGGCAGGTCTGGCGAAACGGGCTGGCTTTGAGATGCTGATGATTCACGGCGGCCACGGCTGGTTGTTTAACCAGTTCCTTTCGCCGATGTTTAACAAACGAACGGATGAGTATGGCTGTTCCCTGGAAAATCGTTG
>JAJQDO010000026.1 GCA_021202175.1 Clostridiales bacterium
AGACATGAAAAATGAGTTGGATGGCAAAGTTACTTTTGACACCTTAACCATATTTTCTTAAAGCTTATAAAGAAATTATTAAAAATGATCAGTATTTTCATTATAAATTTGATAAAGCCCATTACAAAATATTAATTCAGAATATAGTCTATTTTGAAAGCAATAAAAGAGTTATCAATATTATAGACAATATGAATAATATTTCAAGGTTCTATGGAAAATTAGATAAAATAGAGGAAAAGTTAACTGTATGCAAAACTGATTTTTTACGTATTCATCAATCCTATTTAGTAAATTATCAATATGTATCCGAGTTATCATACGATAAGATTGTTTTATTAAATGGTAAGACACTTTATATAAGTGAAAACCGACGTAAAGAAGTTACAAATAATTACTGCAAAATAGTTGGAGATCAAAACCTATGGTTATAAATATAGTGTTGAATATACTATTATCCATTTTTGACATTTATATACTTTACAAATTTTTCAACGCTTTTTTTGACCAAAAAGGAAATGTAATCAAAGAAATTATTCTATGGAATATTTATTTTGTATGGCAAATAATTTACGTTTTAACAATCCAGACGAATCCATATCTTAACGTTATAATTGTTAATACTTTATCGTTATTAATATTAATAATATCTTATCATGGACACATTTTAAAAAAATGTGTTTTTTCTATTACTATTAATTCGATGGCACTTTTATTAGAAACAATATTGGGTTATTTATTTATGTATATTGATAAAGATTATATGAAACATCTGTTAGCCGGATCAATAATTTCAAAACTTTTACTTTTAGTAATCGTATTAACACTCGGAAAAATTTTCCAGGATACCGCAGTTGCTAAATTATCTCATAAATATAGTTTTTTGCTATTAGCAATACCTGTTAGCAGTATATATGTAGTATCCAACATTTTCTTTTTAAGCAGTAATTACATAACTCCTAATGTGATATTACGTTCTTTACTTTCCTCATTTATAATGCTGGGTATAAATATTATTGTATTCTGCGTATATAAGAAAAGCGCTTCCGATGCAGAACTCCACCGTTTAAATACCGTATTTAAGCAGCAAATAATTTTATATGATAAACATATGAGCGAAAAGGAAACTGCACTGTTAGAATTCCAAAACGCCCGGCATGATATGAAACAAAAATTATACTTTTTAATAGATTTGGCACAAAATGAAAAATGCGAAGAAATTATAGAATACATTCATGAACTGATTAATGAAAACGGAATATCGTTAGGCTATTCCAGAACAGGGAATACTTCCGTAGATACGCTTATAAACTATAAATATTCTACTGCTCAAAAATATAATATAAATTTTGATATTGACTTGAACATTCCTACTAAATGGAATTTTAAAACTGCTGATTTGTGTGTGATTTTAGGCAATGCCCTTGATAATGCTCTTGAGGCCGTAATGAAATCATCCGGAAAACGTGATATAAAATTGAGAATGCATTATACTATGGGAAATTTGTCTATTGTAATCATCAATACATATAATGGTATCCTCAAAAAAGGAAAAAATGGTAAATTATTGACAACAAAAGCCGACGCGTCCATTCATGGACTTGGTCTGCACTCCATAAAAAAAGCTGTCGAAAAATACCATGGGACCGTTCATATCGATTATACAGAAATTCAGTTTTGTCTTAAATTATTATTATACGGCAAGAAATAATTACATACTCGAAATGATTGCGAGATAATTACAGACCTGGTATATATGATAAAATGGTAAATGGAGGTGAACAAAATGAAACTAATCTTTAAGAATAATATATTATTTTTGACGCCATTTTTATTCTTTTGAGATCTTATGCAGGAGGATTATATTGGGACATGTTTTTTCTCTATCTGCTCGTGTTCTGTACAAACAGGAGTATTACTGTTTGTCAAAAATCATCAGATTACTCAAACACACACAAACGCTGCTTTTAAATTTAAGGTAAAACTGCGCCTGTTAAACAAAAAATAGACAAAGACAACACCGGAAAACAGATTAAAAAAGCTGTGATGTAACTTATTGGAAATACAATACCCTGCGGTCTATAAGATAAACTGCAGGGTATTGTATTTCCTCCATCGCTAAGTTAATGACATTGTGATTTTACTGAGTTTTGCCAGATTTTTCATTCCGAATTTTAGATGGAGATTCTGTTTAGTCGGAAATCTTCAGGAAATTAAGGACTCGATGAATCGGGCGGCCGTTCCTAAGGATTGCACATACCGCAGGGATCATATCCTTCCTGTATCAATGTCTCCCGGTTCTCTGTAACGATCTCTTTGTTTGAATCCTTCATCTGAGAAACACCGGAACAGTCGGGGTAGTGAAACTTCATCGTATGTGTATTCAATACATATTCCTGCGGTTCAGAACTCTCCTCTGCAGATGATGTTTCGGCAGACGACGTCTCAGCAGATGATGTTTCGGCAGACGACGTCTCAGCAGATGATGTTTTCAAATGCTCTGTTTCAGAAGATGACAGGTCTGAGCCGGACTGCCAGTTATCTGTGCTGTCAACGTTAAACCAACAATCTGTTCCGTCTGTATAGCATATGATCTCACCCTGCACATCCGTGCGGTACAATTCCACTCCGAATGATTCCAATGTAGACAGCGTCGCTTCCGTCGGATGGCCGTAGGAATTGCCCGCTCCCGCGCTGATCACCGCATAGAGCGGTGATACGGCACTGACAAAGGCTTCGGAAGAAGAATACGAGCTTCCATGGTGCCCCACAACGTACAGATCCGAGTCAAGCGTATATCCGGACGCAATCATATCCGCCTCGGCTTCCTCTCCCGCGTCGCCGGTCAGTATACAGCTGAAGCTTCCATAAACAATACGCACAGCAATCGAATTATCATTTTCATCTGAATACGTGTAATCCGCCGGACTGAGGATCTGTACCTCAGCGGATCCAAGCATAAAAGTGTCCCCGGCCGTCGGATGAAGCTCCGGTGCGCCATTGCTCTCAAGCATAGATCGAAATGACAGGTAAATATTGCTGTCAGCTGTATAATCGGGCGTTAACGCGGTCACCACTGTCGTTGTATTTAAGACGCCGACCAGACCGCTTATGTGATCCTCATCATAATGTGACGCAACGAGATAGTCCAGCGTATCTATGTCATTCTGCTGCAGGTAAGCTACGACATAAGACGAATACTCATGTCCGCCCCCGTCATACAGCATATAATACCCGTCTGACTCGACCAGAACGCTCAGCCCCTGGCCCACATCCAGAACGTGCAGCTCAAAAGTGCCGTCTGATTCCGCCTCACCCGTTTCATCCGAATCAGCGTAATCGACGGATGCGTCTTCTGTCGTTCCGTTTTCATCCGCTTTCTGCCCCGCCTGAGCTACAGAAATTTCCGTATTATCTCCTGTCTGATCGGAAGCATCACATCCTCCCGCAAAAACAGCGGCCAGAAAACATATGATCATCGGAAATAAAAACACTCTGATTCTGTTCAATTTGAAATTCATTCCTTTCCCTGTCCCTGTCTCTTTATT
>JAJQDO010000146.1 GCA_021202175.1 Clostridiales bacterium
TACTTCAATGTGCGGAATCTTTAGTAGTAACTGCCGTGGATTACCTGTGACTTTGATTTCAATTAGCAATGAGGCGGTATGCTCTCATCGACGGATGAAAATATTTGAAGGAGCATTATGTTGAAAAAACTGTTATTGCCATTATTATTATTCGTTCCGGTACTATTTGTTTTGACACTACTGGCACCGGTGAACGCAAATGCCTTGTGCGTTTCTAGTACCGTATTGCAGCCAGTGGCGAAATACACGCATTCCGGCGGAACGCAGGGGATGTGTATCGCCGATGGTTACTGCATTGAGGCACAGACGAACTCGGACTACGCAAAGACACACTATGTGATCTATAATTTAGAAAATGACGCGACAACCGACTTTTATTACTCTACCAAACACAGCAATTCTTTAGCATATAACGCGAAAAGACAGGAGATTGCCTGCGTTTCAGACGGAGTCGTTTACCTGTTCCATTTTGAAAATGGGAAAATGTCCTACAAAAGCACCAGGAAGTTGTCAGAGCATTTCGTAAAAGTCAGCTGTATCGACGGTGTATATTACCTGTCGACGGGGATTCAGATGTTTTGCACAGAAGATTTTAACACCATGACCAGAATCTTTCTTGGCAGCGAAAGGGGCATCAACCAGGGGATGGGAACAGATGGCGAGTATCTGTACATTTGCTGGTACAAGTATAATTCCGCGAATACGATCAGTGTCATGAGCACTTCCGGAGAACTCATTCAAACTTATACTGTCTCGCAGGATTTATGCAGAGAGATCGAGGAGGTTGATTTTTACAACGGCGATCTGTATCTGAACGTCAATAGCAATGGCAGCCAGAATGGTATATACGTTGTGCAGGCGGAGCATGATATGACAGGATGGAAAACCGTGGAAGAAGCGAATTGCACTGAGACTGGAAAAAGGACGAGAACCTGTAAAACATGCGGCTATGTGGAAGAAGAGACGATAGAGGCCAACGGCGAGCACGATTACAAAGTAACAAAGACCGTTGAGGCGACATGCACCAAAGCAGGCAAGAAAGTAAGTAAATGTACCGTGTGCGGGGAAAAGAAAGAAGAGACGATTTCTCCGACCGGCCATGACTTTGGATCGTGGACGCTGGTAAAGCAAGCGGATACCGAGGAATCTAAAAAAGTCAGCAGGGTCTGCTCCGTATGCGGGGCAAAAGAAGTAAAGACGATGGGTACCCTGAAAAACAAGGTAGAGATTAAATATAAGCCCAAAATAATCTCGCCCACCAGCAGCGAACAGTGTCTCGAGGCAGATTCTAATTCGACTGTCACCTGGGAAAGCAGCGATCAGGATATCCTTTACGTGACGAAAGACGGCAGGATGCTTCCCAGAGGAACAGGAACCGTTACCGTGACAGCCAGCAGCGGCGGAGCGAGCGACAGCTTTGAAATTACCGTGTCCTGGTTTGTTTTACATGATGAGAGTTTACAAAAATAAATACTTGACAAAACCTTTCTTTTTGTTATAATATATGACACTGCAGTTCAATCACTGCTTTTAACCAGGGCTTGTACTGGTTTCGACGGGGATTTTGAACGTGGGGCAGCTATCCGTGGTCCGGGACCACGATAAAACTCGGAATTAAAATTAAACGCTGAAGATAATAATTTAGCATACGCTGCCTAGTTGCAGCTGTCGGCCTCAGCTTCCCCACAGGCTGTGAAACCGGCACCGATTATGTGGGACACTCGTATCCTTAAGCTTTGCGGGGTATGAAGTATGATGAAGCTACTGAAGTCTGGAGTTTGTCTTTAGACGCCAGATGGAGGGAATGTCAAGATAGAGACTGTGATGGAAGACACCACGCGGGACAGGTTTTCGGACAGGGGTTCGATTCCCCTCAGGTCCACTCAATTTTTAGCACCTCATATATCGCAGATATGGCTTATTTATGCGGTATGTGGGGTGTTTCTTTTTTCTTAAATCACTTGTGTTTTACAAGAAAAAATGTTTACTCGTGTTTACTTTTTTTGACTTAGATTTGACATATACTTACAGGTGTGTTTAAAGATTCCAGTAATTTTTCTGTTTCCTTGTCTTCTCTTCTGTCGAAGCAATAGTTATGTAAACTGGTTTTTTCGTCTTCGTGTCCTGCAATTTCTCGAATTTTATCTATGTTCAATCCACCATCAAACAAGGTTGATATATATGTTTTCCTGATTTTGTGGGTACTTTTTCTACCTATATTGATTTCGTCACATAAATCATAGAGAAATTCATTGATTTTACCGCCTTTTAAACGTTTGGAATATAGATTCACAAAGATGTAGTCATCATCATAGAAGTTATATTTCATGCTTCTTTTTCTGACCATATCTAAAATGCTTCTTGCGGTATCATCAAGATATAACTCTCTATCTCCCGCATCACTTTTTGTGTATTCCACAACACCAACGCCTGTCTTAGTAACCTCTCCTTCTTTGTCGAGAGAATATTGTGCAGATTCCATCCGCTGAATATGTATACGGTTGCGGTCATAATCAATGTCACTCCATTTTAGAGCGACCAATTCACCAACACGTAATCCCAGATGAAAATTGAATACAATAGCCAATCCTGATATTGATTTTGGACGCTTCTTATATTTTTCTAACGCAAGGTCACATATTGCCTGTTTATCCGCATCAGTAAACACTTGTGTTTCACTTGCAGGTTTTTTTGTTTTGCGGAACATTCGAGATTTAATTTTGACTCTCTTGAATGTGTTATCAGTAATCACAGCGGGATATTCTTCCGCAACATAATCAAGTGCCTGTCGGATTATCATAGACATATTGTAATATTGTTTACTTGTCAGCGAATTGTTTTTGACTAGATTGTGTGCCCATGTGTTTAATTGTATATAGGTTAAATTCTTTATCGGGATATCTACGATTGAATCATGTTCATAGTACCGATTCCAATCATTTTTAATCCTTCTGATGTAAGAGGATGCCTGTGTTTGGCAATTTTTATAATTTAGCCAGTCAGGGAATACATCACGCAAAGTCATATATTCGTTATATCTACCTTCTTGCTCTGCTTTTTCTTTTTCCTCTTTTTCTTTGTAAAATTCGATGATTAAATCTTCTAAGTCTGTTTTATTTTTTCTGGCTATCAACCTCCGATTATTTTTCTTTGTTTCATCAGGTAATGTTGTTTTCCAACGCTTTTCATTTTCAGAGTAGAAAATAGAATTTGTGTGCATATTGAGCAATCTCTGTCGTTCTGCCTTTCTCATATCGTCTTGCACGTCTTCCATATGTATCATACCACTGGAAAAAGCGTATTGCAATGTTTCAATGATGTAAGGGTTATTAAAATCTATAGTAGATGTATTGTTTATTTCAACATTATATGTATTATTCATAATTATTTGCACTCCATTTTAAAAATATATAATAAAATGCTGCAGACATTCGCCAGCCGCCATATATAAAGGTGCCATAGTTTTGGAAGACTTAATTTACAACGTTTACTGTATTCTGTTCATAAAATCAAAAGGAAGAACGACACCTAAATATTCGTAAAAAATA
>JAJQDO010000003.1 GCA_021202175.1 Clostridiales bacterium
ATCTATTGGATGACCACAGATTTTGCATAAATAACTATCTCCCGTGTTCCAGTTGCCATCGTCATGCTTCGTATAATAAGTTTCATCAAAATGGATGTAATGATGCTCGTTGGCCGTGCCTGTCTCTTCCTCCCTTGTGCCATCCTTGATGAGACCGCAATCCGCGCATCGTTCCTCGGTAAAAGCATCTCTGCCACAGTATGCGTCCACAGAAACCGTCTGGAAATTATGGGAAGACTCACTGGCTGTGAACTCACTCATAGAAATCGTATCCGTAAAGTTCGCCGCCCACATGAATTCATCATTGTCATTGTTTTCTTCCGACATATATGCACTCCAGGAACTGTAATTTTCATTACTGGACATATAAGTCAGATAATTATTATAATCCGGATTATAATTACTCTCCTGGAACTCATAACCATAGCTTGATGTATCTTCGATATCTGTCTTTCCGGAAATAAAGGAATAATTCGTCGCGATATCCACATATAACGTAGGGTTTCCATCCTCATCCTCTTTGATGGTCAGCCCGGTGACCGGCGCGTTCGTCACTGTCAGATCAGCTTCATCCAGATCATCTGTAACCTTAAACGCCAATGCGCCAAACACTACCGAGGTATCCCGCACAGCACCGACGGTATTATATTCCTTCACTTTCACCACATCGCCGCTGGAAAGATCATAGGTCAGCACGCAGTTAGATAAGTTGAAATACAGCTTTCCATCATAATAAGACGTGCCTATACCCAGATTAGAATACTGGTCCGTTTCTTCTTCATACTGCGCGTAAAGCTCTGCAATCAGGTCGTTATCTTCCATCTGACCGGTATTCGGATTATAGACCTGACTGGTGCTGAAATCGATGTAAACCGTAGTATACTTCGGCTCTTCTTCGTCATCATCCTCGTTATCTTCACTGGCCTCAAAAGTATCTTTCGTACATTTCTCATAGCCGACCAGTTTATAATCGCCTTTCAACACACTGGTCATAATATCCTGATCATAGGATGACATGCTATTCCAGTCACCAGAATCCATACCACTGTACTCTTCCTCTGTCGCAATCAGATCTGTGGAATCATAAACATAATAGTAGGTATCATCATCATAGCTGATAGTACTCTTGGCGAAATACATCCAGGTATTATTCTCATAGGAGGTATCCGTCGCCAACTCGTCATACATCATATCCAGCTCGCTGTAATAGCCATCGTAGAGCTCTGCGATCGTCGTATGGCTGACCATGAAATAAATATGATTAATATATCCATTGGTCTCCACGCGGGCTCTCTCCATGCTCTCCGTAAAGTTATCCATGTAGCAGGGATCGATATAGTACCAGTTTCCATTCACCTTCACAACATTCCAATAATACTGTGTGCTGAAATCATCATTCTTCACACCATACATGCTCACACTGGTGCTGTAAGTGATGCGGACATAATCAACGATATAATCAGAGTTCTCCACATCAATCGTGCCATCGTCGTTATAGGCAATCAAATCATCATTGGACTTCCACTGGTCTGCGCTCTCCATCGATTCCGATGTAGCACCATCCACACCATAGATCTCCGGATACAGATACTGAACCAGATAACCAAATGCTACAGTATAAGCCATGCAGACACCCTGCCTCAGGCAGAGCACGCCAATCTGGTTGCCGTTCCAGGCACCAAGAATCAGTTCCACCATCTGAGGCGCCGCCTGAGAAGCGGCCTGCGTAGCAACCTGATCAGCATAATAAGCTGCCCCGTCTTCATAGCCAGCCGGGATGTCCAAATTACCATCACCATCTGTATCCACACCATTATTATAAGCATCCTCATAATACTGATTGTAATACTGTTCATAATATGTTTCATAAAGAGATGCCGTCATCTCCTCATAGTGTTCATTCTCCTCCGGGTTTTCCGCAACCATCAGGTCGCCGCTGTCAGAGCTCATGTTCATGATATAGGCCATATCAAAATTCACGTTCTCTCCCAGCCAATCATTTATAATAAGAAGCTTCTGCGCATCTGTCTGCGCGTCAGACTCTTCCACCGCCTCCATGACCTCGTCCTTAACCTCAAGCAACTCATCACCATAATACTCTATACCGAACGAATATGCATAAGCAAATATCTGGATAGTTCCTACGAGGTTATCATAGGTAAAATTACCACTACGCACATCATCTACTGAATAACCGGCAATAACTAACATGGAACCCAGGATACCCAGTCCATCTTCATTATTATCTTCCTTAGAAATCAGATATGGCGCCTGTAATCCATAATACTGCGGATTATTCTTCACCATCGACTGATAATCCGAATAAAGATATAACACCGTCTGTATCTGTTCCTCTGTCAATGCCAGATCAGACTCTTCCAGCTCTTCCTTTACCGTCTCGAGTTCCACATCCATCTCGATGGTACCGCTGGAAACTGTACCAGTCTCTTCATCCTCTTCATAGGTGACCGTCACCAGATCGGTCGCGTTCGCCTCTTCCAGAACCTCATCCGTCAGAGCATCCATCGTCTCCAGAGAGACACTATACGCCGCCACGTCTACCGTATCACCATCTGAGAGAAAGACAGCCTGCACAATCAGTTCCTTCAACTCTTCGGCATCTACACCCTCTTCTACTGTCACATTCGTCACATTATCCGTAATCGTTGTGATAAGGGGGACCTCAACCCCTTCCGTCTCTTCTTCCTCATCATCCGTCTCGTCCGCTTCCCCGGTATCCTCTTCTTCGACCGTAGTCGCTTCCTCCAACGTCTCAATCTCTTCCGTGTCATCTGCAGCGCCGTCCGTCGTGGCTGCCCAGCCGCTGGAAGGAAACATGCCAAAAGTCATAGAAAACGCCAGAAGAAAAACAAGGAATCTCTTTGCCATTACTTTCATAAACTTGTCCTTTCTTCACAGAAAATCTTCTCGTCTGTACCTTCAGTCCAGAAGCATGCGTATCCCTCCAAAACTCATCAAAAACCCCTGAAACATCATAAGTGTGGCCAATGTTCCAAATGGATTCCTGCTTGTCATACACAAACTCCCGTGCTTGTTCTATTGTATCAAATGGCCTATCTTATGTCAACGAAACATAATGTTAAAAAACCGGTCATTTGGTCGAATAAACTGTCTTAAAAAAAACGAAAACAGCCCACAGATCATTTCCCTGTTGTGATGAAATACACATAAAGAAAATGTTCTGTGAGCTATTTACCGCTATGATTCGCTATAGCAGAGATTCGAAACCAACTTCTGACATATTTAATTTTTTTGCAGCCTCACTGATAGATATGAGGCCTTCCTTCACAAGCTGAACGAGAACCTCTGTTCTTCCTAATTCCTTTCCATCTTCTCTCCCTTCTTTTTTTCCTTCTTCTCTTCCTTCTTCTCTTCCTTCGTTCTTCAATTCCTCTAACGCGGTACACATATTCATTGATTTCACTCCCTTCGTTCCTGTCTCATTTCGCTACAGCAGAGATTTAAAACCAACTTCTGACATATTTAATTTTTTTGCAGCCTCACTGATAGATATGAGGC
>JAJQDO010000272.1 GCA_021202175.1 Clostridiales bacterium
TTGGAATCAATCCGTTTAAATCTCTGTCGATTACTGCCGCGACCATTGGATTGTCAGGTGTGATAGGCTGAGAAATTCTGTCTGTTGCTGTAGAAACATCTTTTTCAGAAGTTTGTTCCTTCTCATTCGCCTGACCCCTATTATCCTGATCTCTGCTATTCTGATTTGTCGTTTCCGTGTTGACATCACTCTGTTCAACGCCATCCTGATTATCCTTATAATGAATTTCCGGCATACTGTGTATCTCCTCTCAAAATCTATGTTCCTATTCACGCCCATATATAACATTCCTGTCATTTTATGTTTTTTCTTGACGATTGTATTCTTGTTTTATTATAATGAATATGTAATAAAATCGCAACAAAAAAGTTGCTCTGATGTTGTTTGCTTTTAAAACTATTTCTTCGAGAAATTTTCAAAATATTTTTCAAACTTCAGTCTAAAGGAGGCACTTATGATCTTTTATTTTACAGGAACTGGAAATTCGTTAGCGGCAGCGACATTTCTGAAAGATAAGCTGCAGGACAGGATGGTAAATATGGGAGAAGTCTGTCGGGAAAAGAAATATTCCTATGAATTGTGCGCAGGAGAAAAACTGGGGTTCGTATTTCCCTGCTATTTCTGCGGTATCCCCAGTATCGTTTCTCAATTTATCAAAAAAATGAGCCTGGGTGGCGTCAAACCCATCTATGTATATGCCGTTGTTACTTATGGAGGGAGCGCAGGCGGAACCGCAGAAGTGCTCCAGGCAGCATTGAAAAAACGGAACATGTCTCTCGATGCTTATTACACGGTCAAAATGCCGCGCAATTTTGTCCTGATGTACAATCCTCCCAGTGAAACCTCCATCCAAAAAACTTTGGAACAGGCAGAGATTCAACCGGGAGAGATTGCTGCAAAGATCAGACATAGTGTGAAAGAAGGTACCTCTGTCTCCCGCATACATAAAAAGTTCACTTCTATCATGTACCCACGATATCGTCACGGCAGGGAAACGGGCGAGTTTTGGACGGATGAACAATGTGTCGGCTGTGGCGCCTGTGCCGCCCGCTGTCCTTCGCAGGCGATTGAGATGCAGGAAGGACGACCGGTATGGGTAAAGGAATGCTGCGCTTATTGCACTTCATGTATCAATCGCTGTGGCGCGATTCAATTCGGAGAAAAGACAGAAAAGCGCAGACGTTATGTGCATCCTATCTTGCGGAAGAACAAAGAGAAACACGCATAAAATAACCTATAATGACCAGAAACATGATATAAGAATATAAAAACGTGCGTCATGTGCCGCACGTTTTTATATTTATTATTCTAATTCTACTTTATTCTTAAATCTACTTTATCCTAAGTCTACCTTCAAATCTCCCTCTTTAATCCATCCTCTGGCCCGCATAAACTTGCCGATAAGCCAATTGAGAAGAATCGGCAATACAAAGCATAAAAGAAGTAAACCTATCCAGTCCTTCGCACCGATCATGTACCCTTCCGGCATACTCGACCAGCCGGTGATAACGCCGATGGGACCGACCAGACCGGAAGTACCCATCCCGGAAGAAATGGCCGCACCGTTATTGCGCAATTGGAAAACACAGGTGGATAATGGTCCAAGTATAGCGGAAGTGATGATTGGCGGAATCCACAGTACCGGCTTTTTCATCAGATTTGGCACCTGCAACATAGAAGTCCCCAGACCCTGGGCAACCAATCCGCCGACACCATTATCCGGATAGCTGATGACAGCGTACCCAAGCATCTGCGTACAACAACCGACGGTAGCAGCACCACCGGCTAATGCCAGACCATTCCATACTTCCATGGACACGCTTCCATCAGTCAGCCCGGCAAGAACTGCGCCACCACTGATACCAATCGCCGCGCAAATGGCCGCGGAGCTTATTGGCAGAGTAAGAACAACACCGACGACGACTGATATGATAATACCCATCAGGAATGGCTGCAAATTGGTCGCCCATCCGATAAAGGTTCCCAGGTAGTCGCAGATGGCCTTGAAAATCGGGCATAAAGCCATGGCACAAAGCACGCCGACGAGAATCGTTACCGCCGGAGTGACAATAATATCAACCTTCGTCTCCTTCGAAACAAGCTTCCCGACTTCACAGGCGATGATCGCCACAAATAATACCGCCAGCGGGCCACCGGAACCACCCAGCGTGTTGGTCGCCTGTCCCACAGCACATAGAGAAAACAGTACCAGTGGCGGTGCCTGCAAAGCACATCCTATGGCAACCGCCATCGCGGCGCCGGTAACCTGCGTCGCGTAATTACCAACCTGCCATATCATCCAACAGAAATTCTGCCATCCGGTAAGAGCAGCCACCTGCTCTGTAAGTTCTGTACCAGATAATCCAGATAGTGTAGTCATCAGCCCTGCCGCACAGATATTTTCTGCCAGTGTTTTAATGATTGTCCCGATCAGAAGCGAGGCGAACAATCCCAAAGCCATCGCTCCCAGCGCATCGATGGCATATCTCTGAAACGATATGACGACATTTTTTCTCTTGAGAAAGCTTTCCTTCTCTTTTGTATCTTGACTCATTTTGCTCTTCTTTGGTTCCTCCATAACATACTTCTCCTCTTTCTGTTTCTATTCGACAAATTCATCATTGTCAGACGCCGTACCTGTCAGGCTTTTACCTTGCTATTGCGCGGAAGCCTTTCTAACTGTGCGGTTGGATGCTCTTAAGAGCATCCAACCCTGACTCCAGCATTTGCAAAACCCGCACAGTTAGAAAAAATTATAATTCATCTAATATTTGACCGCAAGAGGTAAAATAAAAACTGTCAACTGTGTTGTATATTCATCTGTATATACAGTAATCTTTTGGTGAAAATGTACACTTGCTGTTCCTTTAAGTCGTTCCTATATTGATTATTTCTGTCCCACCAACAAAAATCCAGGGCAGGAACACTGCCCTGGATTCTCTAGTCATTCCATATACCGAGATGTACGTTGCGCCTCTGTAATCCTTCCCATCGTGATATCAAGCATATCCGCTACCGCTTCTTCTGAAAAACCTTTATCTAACAACTTAATGATAGACTCGTTTATACCCAATTGTACTCCTTCGTTTCTTCCTAATTCAATTCCTTCGCTTCTTCCCTCATTCTTCAATTGTTCTAATGCAGTGCACATGTTCATATTTTTTACTCCCTTCGTCTTTATCTCATATAAAGAGGATATGTTCGTAATCGATTGGATAGCAGTTGCCGCGTCGGTACTGATCTCCTTATCTTGATAGTTGTTTCTTACCGCGTCCAGATTACCATGGAATATCTCCCGGCAGATTTCAAAGACATCCCTTACATCTTCATTATGGAAGATATATTGCTCGCTGTCCCGTACCTCAATCAGGTTCATCCTGTAATCGGAGAACAGCCTGTCCATCTCCGGAGCCATCTCTGTCATCATATCGCGCAGTGTAAGCGGACCGTCCCATGGTTTTTCACTGTAGCTCACTACGATGGTTATAATT
>JAJQDO010000172.1:0-2206 GCA_021202175.1 Clostridiales bacterium
GGCCTGATGCTATGGCCGAGGGACTCTGCCAGACGATATCCTTCGCCATCAGAACCGGTGGACGCATAGGAATTACCACCCGTTGCAATAATCAAGGAGTCTCCCAGCAGCACTTCGCATTTTTCTAGTTTTACCACAATAAATATATTCTAGTTTCTGGCAGCCTTCAGTTTTTTTTCCGAGACAATGTCACTCACAGTGCTCTTTTGTCTTCCTTCCGAAACACTATCCTTTGCCCTGTTTTTCTGTTTTTCCTTAATCATGATGTCTTTTTGTTTCCCGCCATCACAATTACCTTCAGATATTATATTATCTTCACCAAAAAGTATCTCTTCCACCTTCGCGTGATAACGAATCTCCACATGATTGCGATCACATATTCTCTTAAGCATCCCAATCACATCCGAGGAACGATCGGATTCCGGGAACACTCTCTGGCCGCGCTCCACCTTCGTCTTCAAACCTGCCTCATTTAAAAAATGAATCATGTCCTTGTTGGTAAAATGGGAAAATGCACTGTAAAGGAAGCGAGAATTAGTCGCCACATGATTTAAAAAATCCTCGGTCGGACAATCATTTGTAATGTTACAGCGACCCTTTCCTGTGATAAACAGTTTCTTCCCCAGCTTTTCATTTCGTTCTAGCAGAATAACTTTCTTTCCTTCTTTGGATGCAGAAATGGCAGCCATCATCCCGGCTGCCCCTCCGCCTATGATAATTATTTCTCTCATAAAATAGAATTCCTGTATTATCCTTGTGCTTTTGAAACAATCTAATGGTCTTGTCTTATTTCACTAATTCCGAATGCGTTTCAAACAGTATAACCGCCTTTTGAAACAATCTAACGATCTTGTCTTATTTCACACTTCTATTATAAACATCGTATTCTTCCCACAGCGCTTCCATCGCGGTAAGCCGTTTTTCCACTTCTTCCTTGCGAAGGAGGGCGACAGCCGTCACCAGAGCATTGACCACCGAAAGCGGGCATACCAGGGAATCGACGATCGTCATCACATCGCTTTTTGCCAGCAGTCTGCAATCCGCATACTCCACGATGGGGGACTGCATATTATCGGTGAGGGCAATAGTCCGTGCGCCGTGATTTTTCGCGAACTGCAGGGCACAGATCGTCCTCTTGGAATATCGCGGAAATGTGACACCGATCATCACATCTTCTGGCTGGATATTATAAATCTGCTCTAAAGTCTCCGAAGTACTGTTGGCGTCCACAATGATCACGTTATCAAAGAGCATCTTAAAATAATAGCCTAAAAGCCCGGAAAGATAGGCCGCGCTTCTTGCGCCAAGAATATACAGTCTTCGGCTCTCGTTGATAAACTGTACCGCCTTGTCAAATTCTTCCTCATCAATCCCGCTCTGAATCGTATCCCGCAGGCGCTCACAGTCTGTTATCAGAATGCTTTTCAGAACACCTTTTTCCTGGTATCGTTTTGAAGAAAGCGACATCCTCTGCATGGAATTGGAATTCGTCTTCACGATTACCTGTATGGCCTTCTCCCGCCCCGGACATCCGTCGTAACCCAGCCGCTAAGCAAACGGCACGACCGTCGACTCACTGACGCCGGCCTCCTTTCCCAATTTGGAGGCTGTAAGGTACGCCGCCGTATCATAATTATTCGAGATGTATTCTGCCAATCGTTTCTGGCTTTTGCTGAAACTGTCAGCCTTTTTCTCGATCCGCTGCAGCAAATTCAAATGTTCCACTTTCATGTACCACCTATTCTTTATATTTTGTTTATTTCTGTTGGCAATGCATCCCGTCACCTGTCGAGGTGGGGACTTTTTGCCGGTTATGTTACATAGCTGTGCAAAGGATTACACCGACACTCATGTTCCCGATTCATTATAAAATCCTTGTGTGAAATCTTCACACAGGGAGCAGGATTATTATAAAATGGGCACCCAACAACGCATGTTCCGTATTTACACACTAAAATCGGCATTTCCCCGGAAATGTAAGAGCGGCCGCCACATCATATCCGGCTAATTTCTTCCTGCCTTCCAGACCAGCAAGTTCCACAAGGACAAGAACCTTCACTACCTTGCCGCCCAGACTCTCGATCAGCTTGATTCCCGCCTCTGCGGTTCCTCCCGTCGCCAGCACATCATCGACGAGAACGACCCTTTGTCCCGGGAAAACGGAATCCTTTTGGAGCGCACTCGGGGCCGCGCCGTGTGGCTGGGG
>JAJQDO010000172.1:2216-3491 GCA_021202175.1 Clostridiales bacterium
TTCCTTATGCATCGCCAGCGTGGCCGAACCGTATGCCAGGTTATAATCCTGACTGACGGTCTCCCGCGGAAGCTTCCCCTGCTTACGAATCATGACGAATCCCTTATTCTTGATATAAGCGATAGGCATACCAAAGAGGAATCCTCTCGACTCTGCCCCGGCGACTACGTCAAACTCCGTTCCGTCAAGCTTTTTCAACATCTCATGAATACTGAGTTTTAATCCTTCCGGATCCTGCACCACCGATGTAACATCGCGAAAGACGATCCCCGGCTTAGGATAATCTGGAATATTGGTAATATAGCTCTCAAATGTTCTCACGTTTCTCATTCCTTCCATTCTTTTTTACATTCATTAGGAACTGTTAAGAATAACTTTGCACATGATGCAGGATAAATATTTAACAGTCCCTTAGCTTTTACTGTTCGCGAAATATGTGAACAGTAGTCATTAACCATCTGTTTGCGGTTGTGATGGCAATGTCCTCGATCCCTCTGTCCACAATCTGCGTCAGCATTATCCTCGGCATCCCTATCTACAATCGTAAATCTGTTTCAATCATGTCAATTATTATAGCAGAAATATCTCAAAAAAGACAGCACAAACGCACAAAATTGTTAACAATTTTGTACGTTTGTGCTGTCTAAGTTTTAATGTTATTGAGAAGCAAAGAATCCATCTCTGATCATCCAGAAATTATCTTTTGACATCATCACGTTTTCCAGTTCAAAATTTTAACGCAGTAGAAAGCTTTGTGGTATCGCCCTTGATTTCTACAGTCAGACCGGCAATTCGATTAGCCATGACTCACCACCTCCTACGAAAAATACCCAGGATTGTTCCGAGGCGGCTTCTACATTTGCAAGTTATTTACAACTTATTTATCAATAAATTTGTTGCTATCTTGTTGACCATTGCCCTGTCATGTACTATAATACCTACAGGAGGTGAACACAATGGCTAATATCATTGGGGCAATTCAAAACACAATACCGATTTCCCTCTTTAACCGCGGCCAGGCTGGAAAAATCTTTGATGAAGTCCGGCGCTGCGGCGCAAAAGTCGTTATGAAAAACAATGCCGCTGAGTGTGTCCTGCTCTCACCGGAAGAATACGTCAGCCTCATGGATGAGGTGAACGATGCCAGACTTCTCACTATCGCATCCGAACGGATGGCTAATTTCAACCCGAACACTCTTGTGTCTCAGGATGAAGTTGACCGTGAATTCGGTTTTACGGAAGATGAGCTCGTCGGCATCGATGTAGACATCGAAT
>JAJQDO010000219.1 GCA_021202175.1 Clostridiales bacterium
CTCTGTTCTCTGGTGATGTTGTGTTTGGAACCCTCGGATATCTGGCGGAAGACCGCACGCTGCCGGTAACGGTCGCGATTACCTGTGAGGACGAAGCTTTTGCCGGGACATTGCGGATCGCCCTTCCCGGAGAAGACGGAAAGGGCGTTTCCTATCAGGCGGCGGTGAATTGCCAGAAAGGAGTCACGGAGAACATCACGATGGAAGTGCCCCAGATGGGGAATGCTTCCTATTTCTATTTTCAGATTCTGGATTCTTTTGGGACGGTGAAGTTCTCGGAAAATGTGATAAAAGAAGAGGAGATGGCTCGTGAGGCTGATGTGGATTCGGATGTCTCGCGAATATATATCGGTGTTTTGAGCAACCAGTATGAGAATCTCAACTATTTGCAGAGCCTGCAGATGGAAGTGGACGGAGAGATGTTCCTACTGGAGATCGTGCAGCTGAGTGCAGAAGATTTTCCGGCAGATGTGAGAGAACTGGGCTCGTTGACCGGAATACTGATCGATTCCTTTGATACCTCGGATTTGACGCAAAGTCAGATGAACTGTCTGATTTCCTGGGTAGAAGAAGGCGGCAATCTGCTGCTGGGAACGGGAGAGAACGCAGGGGAGGTTCTGATGGGGATTCAGGACTATCTGGGCGTGTATCCCGGCGAGGTGGAGGAAGAACAGTTTAATTTTACAGATGAGCTTTCTTACGCGGGAAGTGTACGGCTGCAGAGTTCGCGCCTTTCCTTCTCGACAGAGAAAGAATGGGAATGTTTTTCCTTTTCTTCACCGGGCAGCATTTATTATGAAACCTTTGAGGAGGGCGTCGTCATGGTTGCCTCCTTCAGTTTGATGGACGAGACATTTTTGCAGTGGACGGGCCGGGATAAAGTGATAGAGCTTCTGTTTTACGAGAACATGGAAGACATGCAGGACGATTCACAGCAGGACGATATCAGCCTCTGGTATATCAAGAAGGCTTTGTATGCGTTTATGAATGAAGCTCATCCGAAGACATTTTATTATGGGTTATTTATTATCATCTATCTGTGTGCCCTTATTATCTTCGCCTATTTTCTGTTGCGCAGGATAAAGAGGCGGGAGTATATCTGGGCCGTGGTGCCAATTATTGCCATCGCTTTTACTCTGGTCCTGGTGATAAGGGAAGGATTCCAGGGAGGCGAGAGTGAAAAAGATTATTCTGCCTTGAGGATTTATGATACATCGACCGGGCAGGATGAGTATTATCTTCTCTATCAGAATAATGAGGGAGAAGAGAACACCGTGGATCTGGTCTCTGCCATTGATACTGTGGAGCCGCTGGACTATGAATACCGGACAGATAAATTGGATCGATCCTCCATTTCCGGCGTCAGTCAGAGTTACACGATTAATTACGCGAAAAACGGATTCGATATCGCTTTTGAGACGGCTGTACCGGGAACTTCCTATATATTGAAATGTTCTTCCCAATCACAGGATATGAATGATACGGATTGTTTCCAGGTTGATATCGCGACAGAATACTCTTACTTTGAGGGGCTGGTCACCAATACATCTTCCTGGGATTTTGAAAAGGTGGTTTTGATTCGGGGAGGCCAGTATACGATTGTTCAGGGACTGGAAGCTGGTAAAACGGTGTCCGTCCAGGGAGACGATGTGGAGTTTCTGACCAACTACGAAGAAGAGAATGGAATGTTTGACGACGGAGATGAGACAACGGTATTGGGGAACCTCATGGAGTACCTGGAACAGAGATATATTTTGGAAAACGAGGATATGGACACACTGTGGGTGATTGGAGTGACGGAGGAAGATGATTTCTCCTTATTTACCGGTGAAACGGAGTTGGAGAACCATGTATCAGTGATTGTGAATTCATTTGCAGTCTCGTCCGATGACAATATAGAATATATTATGAATATAAACACGTCCTGCCTGAATCAGGAGAGCCAGGATGCGTCTTTGGAGTATGATATTCTCGATAAGAATGAAACGGAGGCTATCTATTCCTTTGATGTTTCCGGAACTGTTTGGGGTATCTTCCACAACAGAGACGGGTTTGAAGGGACGATATATGCTTACAACTATCACACTCGTGAGAAAGAAGCGATTTTAAGCCAGGAAGATGATATGATGGATTACGAGAATCTGGAGCCTTACATATCAGATAATGGCGAGATGAGACTGACATTCTGTCTGCCGGAAGGGACTGATTACGGCGGCGCGCCAATCTTGTCCTTGATGGTGAAGAATACGGATTCATGATCAGTGTGTGAAATCCATATTATGAAGGAATAGATATGTTTAATTGGACTTAATTGGATGTATGTCTTTGTTGGGATGGTGGAATCCACGTATGCAGGAATAGATTCTATACATTCTCCGTGAAGAGATTACAACGAAGTGAAACCCATGGAAACTCATGTATGAAGAAATAGAACCATACGGAAAAAGGCAGGAGGAGACAGATGCTGGAATTTCGGAATATTTCGATTTATCGGCAAAATAGAAGAGTACTGGACGATTTTAACCTCAAAGTGCAGGATGGGACGATTCTGGGGTTGCTGGGTTCCGACAATGGAGCAAGATCCATGATCTTATCGGCAGCCAGCGGCAGTCAGGCTCCGGATTATGGACAGATTCTTCTGGATGAAGTCTCGATATATGGGGGAAAAAACAAGATTTATCAGAAAGTGGGATATATGCCCCAGGAATATGGTTTTTACGATACACTTCGGGTAGAAGAATACTTTGAACTCTTTCTCTCGTTATATAAAGTAAACGGCCGGTATCGACAGAAACGGATGGATGAGGTGGCACGGCTATTTGACTTTGAATCCTATATGACCGCGTTCATCATGGAACTTCCTGTGGAGATTCTGCCATTTCTATGCCTGGCAAAGACGGTTCTTCACGATCCGGAATGGATATTTCTCGATGAACCTTTTGCCGGTTTAAGTTCCGTGCAGCGTTATGATATGATGAAAATACTGTTGATTCTCCAGGAGCAGGGCAAGTCCATGGTGGTAAATTCCCAGTTCTTTCCTGAGAATATTGATTTTTTTACCCACATTGCCATTATCGAGGATGGAAAAGTGGTTATGAAAAACACGACAGAGGATATTTTTGAACTGGCACTGCGAAAGAATCCTGTGCGCATGCATGTCCTTGCGGGGATGGATGAGGCTTTGGGGGTGCTGAAAGACAATGCACTGGTAGACAGGGTGACGGTGGATGATAATGACGTGATTTTCCGATTTAACGGAGGAGAAAGAGAAGAAGCGGAGCTGCTGACCGATCTGGTAGCGGCTGGTGCATTCATTCAAAATTATATGAGAGATCGCGTCAACATCGAGGAAACATTTCGGAGGTAAATCATGATAAATCCATTTTTCAGGGCGGAATGGCTTCAAAAAGGAAGAAATATCCAACTACCGCTGATGGTTATATTTTATAATGCTATCCTGGCGTTCGTGATCATACTCTTCATGGTTCTCAACGAAGGATCATTTCAAAACGGATATTACTATGATACCTCCACGTATCAGTATCAGTTTCTGATCATCAGTACGCTTCAGATCGTGGCTGTGTTTTTTATGATGCCTTATTCCGTCGCAAAAACCTTTGTCACCGATAAAGAGAATCACATGCTGGAACAGTTTGACATGATTCCGGGAGTATCCATGCAGTATGTGACTTCAAAGATATTTCTGGCGGTTCTTATCAACTGTTTTATCTTTATTTCCGGTCTCCCGGCTGCGACGCTGTCCTGCATATATACGGGGATTGGCGGCGCGAAGCTTCTGCGACTTGGAGCCATGGTGCTGATGTTTACTTTTTGGAGCAGCGCCATTACTGTCTTTTGTTATATTATCTATGAGAGGTCGATTTGGGCCTTCTCCGGTTCTTTACTGATTCACGGCCTTTTTCTGGGTGGAACGCTGTTTCTTGCGGAAATGATTCGCAATATTTCTCTTTTGAGTGGGACGACGGGAGAGCTTTCGACTACGGTCTCCAATCTCTGCCTCTTTCTGCTGTTATTAAATCCCCTTTCATCCTACATGGGATATTATGGAAACGTGACGGGCGATATTGGGATGTTTTCCGAGCTCTGCAGTCACCTTGGCATTGATACTTCCCAAAAAATGTTCATATTTTTATTTTATAAGGCGGCAACACTGATGTGCCTGCTGGTGGGCGTGCTGTTTATTTTTCTTTCCATATGGTATATGGAGAGAAGAAAGAGGGGATGAGATCGGAATATTGCGAGAAATTAAGAAGTATGATGTAAGTGACATAAATTTATATCTGTTGAATTTACTTGCATATTCAAACATTTATGTTAAACTATAGCTGGCAAAACTTGATTACCTTAGGGAGTTTCAGAGTAAATTTTTCTTAAATTTGAATTGACAATAGATTTGATAAACGAACAATTCTATTTGCTGGAGGATTTTTATTTAGAGGTACAATATATGGATTTTTCTGCAGAGATAGAAAAGAATCGGATAGTAGTTAAAAAGATAGTAGAAGATAATGTAGTTGAAACCTGGTCAAGGAGTTTGAGATCTTTTCAACTTGGAAAGGCAAAAAAAACTCCTTTTTTAACGGACAAAGATACCAGAAATCAACTTTTTTTGTGGTATTCTTATCACAGCAAGGTTTTAATTGTTTTTTCAAAGAATACAAATATTAAATGTGTGCTTGACACAGAATATGGAGCGGTCAATCGTTTGGTTGACTTGACTGAGGAGACAGTTTCTGTTTCTCTTTCAAGAAAAGGTCTGGATATTCAGTGGAAGGGTTACATTGATAATCCTATGGATCTTCAGATTTCAGATGCAGAACTTGTGGTTGGAAGTCGAGCCTCTAAATCCTTTGATAAGCCATCCTCCAACATTGAAGGAACAAATATAAATAGAGAACATACACGAACATTCCATTTTGATTTGCAAAATCTGATAGATAGCAGTACACAGGTGCATTCAAGGATTGAGATTCAGTTGAAAGTGAATGGTAATATTATACATCTACCTTTAAAACGAGAACTTTCATCTGCAGAAGAATTAAAGTACTCACATGTTCCTGTCACTAGTTTTTATTATGACAAGCATGCGGTGCAGCTGCGGACTTCCGCAGCTGGTATTTACTATTTTACCTGTCGACCTATGGAAGTAATTGAATATAATAAGATATTCCGTTTTTGGGAAAGCCCTTTTATATCTGGGATATTGTATCATGCGGGTTTTTTTATAAAAAAACATTCTTCCAGAAAAGTAGCATTATTTTTTGAAAAATTTTCTTCTAAGGTAGAGGAAGGATGCTTCGAGATTTTTCAGGAAGCATTGAAGAATAACAAAAACAATGTATATTTTATTATAGATCGAGAAGCCCCCGATTATGAAAGAATCAAAAATATACCAAATGTTGTAAAAAAATACTCTCCCAAATATTATTGGTTACTTTTCAGAACGAATACCTATATTTCGACAGAAACACCTTTTCATGTAAATGTGCTTCGTTCTAATAATAGATATTTCCGAAAAACGATTGCGGAAAATAAGTTGATATTTCTTCAGCATGGGGTAACCTATTTGAAATATCATGGCAAGAATTCTCCATTGGTTAGGGGAAGAGAAACGTCACCTTCCTATATTATAGTAAATAGTGAAAAGGAAAAAAAGGTTGTAGCTAAAATGCTTGGTTTAGATAGTGCACAGATTCTCAAAACTGGCATGCCGATATTCAGTAAAATTGATTACAACCATTTGTCTGCCAGATCGAAGGATATTGTTGTTGTCATGCTGACATGAAAACCATATGAAGAGTACATGGAAGATATTAGACAGACGTCTTATTATAGATATCTTAAGGGTATTTTCATGCTTCTTTTTCGTTACTTTCCAAAGAAAAATATTATAATAGTTCTTCATCCAAGAACACATGGATTACTAGATAATGAGATATTTTCTTCCTGTATTTGGGAAAAACCTATTGCAGAGGCATTATGTCAGGCGAAACTGTTGATTACGGATTACTCTTCTGTTTGTTACAATACTTTTTATCAAGGAGGTGGAGTTGTTTTCTTTCAAAAGGATTTGAAATATTACGAAAGACAAAACGGAAAACTGATTCCGCAAGATGATGAATATATTGGAAAAAGAGTTTTCTCTTTTAGCGGATTACAAGAGCTGTTAGATGAGGGAATTGAAAATGGCAGGATTCTTTTAGATAGATTTCGAACAAATGAGTTCGAACATCGCTATCTTGCTATCAATGAATTTACAGATGGAAAAAATACTGAGCAGATTTGTAAGGCTTTAAAGGATTATGAGTTGATATGACAGAAAGTTTATGAATAAGCGGATTTTTGTAATAATCTTGTAAATAAAATAAGGCTATGTTACAATTACTAGATAGAAAAGACAGATATTTCACAAATAGAGAGGATTAATAAAATGAATTTATACTATAAAAGTACCAGAAACAACGATGAGATTGTATCAGCTTCCGAGGCGATATTGAGAGGTCTTGCTGGCAACGGAGGATTGTATGTTCCAGTGGAAATTCCGAAGTTGAATTGTAGCTTAGATAGACTGGCTCAGATGAGTTATCAAGAAGTTTCTTATGAAGTAATGAAGTTGTTCTTGACCGATTTTACAGAAGAAGAATTAAAATATTGTATTAATGGTGCATATGATGAAAAGTTTGACACACCGAATATTGTAGAACTGGTGAAAAAAGAAGATGCATATTATCTGGAATTGTTCCATGGTTTAACCATTGCATTTAAGGATATGGCTTTATCTATTCTGCCATATCTATTGACGACCAGTGCCAAAAAGAACCATGTGGATAATGAAATTGTTATTTTGACAGCTACATCAGGTGATACCGGGAAAGCAGCTTTGGCAGGGTTCGCTGACGTACCGGGGACGAGAATTATCGTATTTTATCCGAAACATGGAGTTAGTCCTATTCAGGAGAAACAGATGATTACTCAACAAGGATTAAACACGTATGTAATTGGGATAGAGGGGAATTTTGATGATGCGCAGTCCGGTGTAAAGAAAATGTTCTCTGATTTTACATTAGAGGAAGAAATGCGAGAGAAAGGATTCCAGTTTTCTTCAGCTAATTCCATCAATATAGGCAGATTAGTTCCGCAAGTGGTTTATTATGTATATAGTTATGTTACTCTTTTGAGAAAAGGAGAGATTTTGGACGGTGAGAAGATTAATGTTGTTGTACCGACGGGTAATTTTGGAAATATTTTGGCTGCATTTTATGCAAAGCAAATGGGAGTGCCAATCGCAAAACTGATTTGTGCATCGAATGAGAATAAAGTATTGTATGATTTCTTTGAGACGGGATCATATGACAAAAATCGTGAATTTATCCTGACATCTTCTCCATCCATGGATATTTTAGTTTCCAGCAATTTAGAACGATTAATTTATCAAACGGCCGGGAGAGATGCAAACATTAATAATGGCTTTATGAAATCATTAAATGAGGTGGGGCGATATGAAATTACAGAAGATATGCGGGTACAGATGAAAGACTTTTATGGTAATTATGCCAGTGAAGAAGAGACATTTGCAGCCATCAAGGAAATGTATAGAAAAAATGGTTATGTCATTGATCCTCATACAGCTGTAGCTTCTAGTGTTTATCGTAAATATGTGGAAGAGACCGGCGATAATACGAAGACGGTAATAGTTTCCACGGCAAGTCCTTATAAGTTTACAAGAAGTGTGATGAATGCCATCAATTCATCCTATGATATAAAAACAGATTTTGAACTGATTGATGAGTTATGTCATTTATCTGGTGTGAGAATGCCTCAGGCTATTGAAGATATCAGGACCGCGCCGGTACTTCATAATACGGTTTGTGAGCCGGATGATATGTGTAAGGAAGTAAAAAAGATACTTGGAATTATATAGTGGAGATTTAAAAAAGATGACAGAGCTTCAGGCAAAAATATATGAATTATTAAAAGAAATTGATACTATTTGCAGAGAGAACGATATTGAATATTATCTGGCTGGAGGAACTCTTCTTGGGGCGATACGTCATGAGGGATTTCTCCCTTGGGATGATGATGCAGATATTTTGATGACAAGAGACAATTGGAAAAAATTTGTGAAATTATATAGAAAGGGAGGCCTGCCTCAAAATAGAGTGTTAGTAGGTTGCGATATTAACAGGGATTATCCAAATGTTTTTGGACGTTATGTGGATATTACGACTACTGCAATTCATACGAATCAGCTTTTGGATCAAGAACCCGCAGGAGCATTAATAGATGTTTTTGCATTAGACCCTATACCAGAAAATCCCGTTTTGCAACGGAAGTATTTGGAAGACATGATGCTCTATTCTGATTTGGTAAATATTTCGGCACAGTATAGTTATCGTGCAAAAATGAATCAGTCGAGATATCCGCGCTATAAATCACTGGAGGATAGGGGATTGCGAGTTCCAGTACGTTGGAAACTGGAGAGAGACATGTTTTCCTATAAAGAAAAGGATTGTGATTATTATGCATTGCGGTGGGGAGGATACGGAGCATTTTCCAGAAAAGAAATATATGGACATCCAAAGGATGCGCGTTTTGAAGACTCTCTGTTTATGATTCCTTCCAGGCCGGTTGATTATTTGATTTGGCATTATGGGTTGGACTGGGTACAGGTACCTCCTCATGAGGAGAGAATGTCTCATAATGCGGTTTTTAATATGGATATTGATTATAAGACCATGCGCAGGTATTTTTCTGTGGCTTATGATAAAGAGAAACTCAAAGATGCTCATAATAGTCGGAAAATGACTCACTTGGTAAAAAACGATGCGTATTATCGTCATTTAGATGCAAATGTAGATTTAAAGGCAAAACTGATACAAGCCAAGACTAAACTTCGACTGGAGAAGGAAAAGATTGATGTGAAGCAATTGTTAAATGCCCAGAATTACGAAAAGATTCTTGAGGTTTTCGAGGAGTATGTAGATTTCGCTCCTTCCAGAGATGCCATTGGAAGGGAAGATTTTGCTGGTCTACATCGATTTGAATTTCCAGTGGTTGTTGAAATAGGCACAGAAGATTTTGAAGCCGTTATTGATGCGTTGATTCATATTTCTGATTTATCAAAGGCAGATCGCCTTTTAGAAGTGAGGAAGAAGACCGGACGTTCTATGACGCCGAGGCTCGTAAGTGCTCGCTCGTTTATCGATCAGATAAAAAAGGCAGAGTCATATTTTGGAATGGCGGACTGGGACAAGGCGGCAGGAATAGTAAATACGTTGTTGAAAGAGCAATCAGAGAATCAGTATCTCCTGAAATTTAAAATTCGCTTACTAAAAGACAGGATTGAAAAAGAAAATATGACAGAATATTTTCCAGAGTTAAAAAAGTATGTTCAAAAGGCCAGAAAATTGTATCCAGAAGATGGTGAGATAGAAAAATATGTTGGAGATATAGCTATTCTTGAGGGGCGAATGGTAGAAGGGTTACAGTTCTACTATCAATCCTCAAAGCATTCTGATAATGGTTGCATAGCACTGGATATCCGACGCTATCTGCGTACCCATGTGGACGAAGTCAAAAAGGCTTTTCTGGAAATTGAATTGCCTTATGAAGAAAGAAAGGTTTTCTTTGATTATATTTGCGAACAGGCGGGAAATCCTCCAGAATTAGTTGTTATGCGATATCAGGAATTAAATCGTCAGGTTGACTCTACAAACAATGCGATTAGTGAGAGATTGGTTTTGCTTGACGAACTTAATAAAAGTGTTTTATATGGACAGAAAGAAGCGGAAATCATCGCAGAAGAAATCTATATATCATTAGGGATACAAGAAGAGGACAAGAGTAGGCGGATGGAGTTCCTTCGAAATAAGATGGCAGATAAGATCGGGGATTATATTCAGAAAAAAATCGGAGAAAATTTAACCGCAACAGAATATAAGCTTTTAGGAGACTCTTTTTGCATGCTTCATAATTTTGAAAAAGGGTTTGAAGCATATCGAAAAGCATGGGATCTAACAGATGATTCGTTTGTTTGCAGAGAAATTTCAGAGATTTTTAATAAAGAGGTAAGAAAAATACAAGAAGATTTTGCTTTAGGGCATTATCCAGAGACAGTATTGTTACATGGCTGGAGAAAAAGATTTGGAGAGAAGTATGGGAGATTTACAGAATACGATATGTCAATTATTAACGGAATTGAAGGAAATATTTGAGGAAAATAATATTTCTTATTTTCTGGGAGGATTTACTGCATTAAATGCACAATGCCAGGAAGAATTTGACGAAAATATAAAAGACGGAAGTATGTTGGTATTTGTACAAGATGCTCGGAAAGTGATTTCAGCTATTGAACAAAAGAATAGACAAAATCGTGTTTTGGAGTATCTGGAAAAGAATAAAGATTTCCCGGGTTTTTTCTTAAAATACTCTGCTGAAGACACGACCTATTTTGAAAAAAATTTTTATAGAGGATATCAAACTTATGGCATTTCTGTCAATATATTTTTTATATGCTGTTGTCCTGAGGATAATGTCCAGAAGAAAAAATATGGACTAATCGAGAAAGGGTTGTTCGGGAGGAACGGATATAAAATATACAAACAGCCTGGAGAGATTAAATGGAACAAGGCTTTAAAAGAGGGGCTGGAAAACCATGATATTGAAGAACTTTTTGAGACGTTGATTCGGGCTTACAGTGAACCATCAGAAGAAGTATTTTATCACAGCTATATTAGACCGAAGATTACTTTCCGGGGAAAGAGGAAAATTTTTGATACTGTGCAGAAACGGAAATTAAACGGTAATGTTTACGCTGTTCCAGGAGATATTGAGGGGTTTTTTAAGGGAACTTTCCAACGCCCTTATCAGGAAGTGTTTGCTTTACCCAGAAGAACACCTGCTTTGGTTATCGACTCTGAACTTCCATATAATATGTTTTTTCGGGAAATGGATTTAACCCCAAAACAGTTTTTGTTGCAAAATGAAAAAAATAATATGGATCAGCTTGCTGTTCATGAAGAATGTAAGGAAGCAAAGGAATATATAGATGAAACTTGGGCGAAGGTAAAAGCAATAGAAAAAAGATTAAGTCTTCAAAAAATTTATGACAGTACATGTTTGGAAGAGATTCGACAGGCATGGGATGGAGGAGATTACGAAGAAGTTTATCGTATTCTTAGACCTTGGCAGGAATTTAACTGTTATTGTCGCGACAATAATCTTAAAAAAGAAGAATACATTGTGAATGAAAAACTGGAAAGAATGGTTGAAGGGTTTGGAATCGGAATGTATCTATAAGTAAAGTATATATGCTGAAATTAGCTTTAAAACTATACTTTAAAAATAATGAAAGGATTATATGTATTGATGTTCAGAACGTTAGTTTGTTAGTTGGTATCGAGAAAAGATTTGTTTGGTAAGGGGTGATTAGAACGAAAGCCAGTGATTATATTGTAGATTATCTGTGTGGAAAAGGAATTCATCATTTTTTTGGATATCAAGGAACCATGATTGCTCATCTGATTGATTCTATCGGAAAAAATGAAAATGTGGAAAATCATTGCTGTTATAATGAGCAGGGGGCTGCCTTTGCCGCCGTGGGTTATGCAAAAATCAGTGGACGATGTGCTGTGGCTTATGCAACCAGTGGTCCGGGAGCAATAAACCTAGTGTCAGGCATTGCAGATGCTTTTTATGATTCAGCACCAGTAATTTTTCTAACAGGTCAATTAAATACTAATGAGCATACAGATATTCCACAACTGAGGCAACAAGGATTTCAAGAAACTAATGTGATATCAATAGTTTCATCCATAACGAAGTACTGTAAAATGATAACGAAAGCGGAAGATATCCCGATAGAATTGGAGAAAGCTTTTCGCATTGCTACTAGCGGAAGAAAAGGACCTGTTCTTCTGGATATTCCAATGAATATGCAGAGAGCAGAGATAGAAGATAAATTTGCATTGGATTGTGAGACTCTTGGTAATCTTGATGAACCTGTATTTTGTAATAAATATGCTGACCCTTCAGATGATTTTGTGGTAAAACAAGCATTGAATGCGCTGAAAAAAGCGAACTGTCCATTGCTTGTTTTGGGTAATGGCATTTCGAAGAATGAGCAGGACAGAAAGTTAATTCGGCATGTTTTGGAACAATTAGATATTCCAGTATTAACCAGTATGTTGGGCAGGGATATTTTACCAATGGATCATCCGTTGAATTTTGGTATGATTGGATCTGCTTATGGACACCGATATGCTAATCTTTTGGCCTGTCAAAAGGCAGATTTTATTTTATGTTTAGGGTGTAGTCTATGTCCACGGCAGACTGGAACACATCCGGAACTTTTTGCGCCTCAGGCACAAATTATGAGGATTGATATTGACTCGGTGCAGTTGAAACGTAAAATTCATAAAGATGAGATGGCGTATCAAATGGATGCAATGGATTTTTTTGTAGTTTTGTCGAGATTGTTGTCAGATGATGAAGAGAAATCTGCAACCAGTGCACAAGACGGCATCAAAACAGGATCTAAAAGGTATGTAGAAGGATTTAAGGAAAATGAGGATAGTCATAAAAAATGGCTGAAGATTTGCCGTATCTGTAAAGATAAATTGCAGGACTTTGATGCTGATTTGCCGGAAATGACGGAAAATCGGGTGATGAAAAAGATAAGTGAACAGATTGAAGATAATAGAGTTATATGTGCAGATGTTGGACAACACCAGGTTTGGACAGCAACATCCTTTGTATTTAAAAGAAATCAAAGATTTATCTGTTCTGGTGGTCATGGCGCGATGGGATTTTCTATTCCCGCAGCGATTGGTGCTCATTATGCGACAGGACAACCCGTGGTTGTCTTGTGTGGAGATGGCGGTGCTCAGATGAATATTCAGGAGTTGCAATGGATACGGAGAGACAATCTTCCGATAGTTATTTATGTGTTAAACAACAGTAGCTTGGGACTCATCAGACAGCAACAAGATTCGATTTTTGAGAGAAGATATATCGGAGCTGCACCAGAGGGTGGTTATGTGGCTCCGGATTTTGAAAAGATAGCGAAAGCTTATGGTATCGAAGCGGAGACCATAGATGTTTCGGCAGGAAAATTATTGGCAGATGATCTATTCAGCCATACAGGGTCAAAAGGACCTAGATTGATACAGGTTATGTTGGGAGAAGAAACTGGCGCATTTCCCAAAACAGTTTTTGGGGAACCTATGTATAACCAAAAACCTTATGTTTCGTCTGAATTAATGGAGGAGTTACTAAGTTTATGATAAAGGTGATAACTTATGGAACCTTTGATTTATTTCATCAGGGACATTATAATATTTTAAAAAGGGCTAAGGAACTGGGTGATTATTTGATTGTAGGTGTCACAGGAGACATCTATGATTTGGAAAGAGGCAAGCTTAACGTTAGAGATAGTTTGCTTACTCGTATTGAAAATGTCAGAAAAACTGGATTGGCGGACAAAATTATTGTTGAAGAATATATGGGACAGAAAATTTCTGATGTTGTAAAATATGACGTTGATATACTGGTTGTAGGTTCTGATTGGTATGGTAAGTTTGATTATCTAAATCGCTATTGTAATGTAGTTTATTTGGAAAGGACAAAAAACATTTCCAGTACACAGCTTCGGGAACAGCAAAAAATTTACAACATTGGAATTATTTCTGATGCTATGGACGATGGAAGCATTGTTCTGGAATCGAAGTATGTCAGTGGGATTCATGTAGAGAGCGTATTCATGGAAGACGAAATAAGAGCAGAAAAATTTTCTGAGGCTTATGAACTTGCTTCTTCTACCAATAAGTTGGAAGAATTCTTTAAAGATTTGGATATTGTTTATGTACGGACAAATTTGGAAGACAGATATGAATACAGTCGCTTGGCGTTAGAGAATGGGAAACATGTTATTTGTGAGAATCCATCTACGTTGAGTAGTGATAAAATGAAAGATTTGTTAGATTTAGCTTCTGAAAAGGAATTGTTATTTATTGATAATGTGACATTGGCATACCTTAGAGCACTTCCACAACTTACCTGGTTACTTAACAGAGAGTTAATTGGTACACTTCTTAAAGTCCATTGCAGTGTAAGTGTGGAATATACCAATCAATATGGTATGGTGGACCATCTCACGAATTCTATTTTGGTGCTGCTTCGAATTTTAGGTAATAACTATAATGATATTAAGATGAATCCTGTTTTTAACAAGGAAAACGAATTAATTTATAATCAGATCACATTTATATATGATAATCGAATTGGAATTATTGAGATAGGATGTTCTCCGGGTACGAGAAATCACATGGAGATTCAGGGAACGAACGGACGTGTTGATGTGCCGGATGAGTGGTGGAATATGGGATATTTCAAAGCTCTGGAAGGTGACAGTTCTAAACTGAAAAGATATAGCTTTAATTTTGAAGGAACTGGGATGAGGTATTTGCTGCATGAATCCTTGCTGATGATCATGCAAGGAAGTGAAGAGAGTAAAAAGCTGCAGCCAGAAGAGGTATATAACATTGTAAGAATTCAGGAGGGAATCCTGAAGAAATTAAACGAGGACTACACACATGAAAAAATATGATTTCCTGATTTAATATAATATTATTCTATTAAATTATAACTGTAGAGAAATAATTCTAATGGCTTGTTTTTTGATATCCTATAAAATGTAGATTTATATATTAATTTTGGAAATTATGACCACAAAATGATTTTTATATTTGGCATATGTAGTTATGAATATTGGGCTGATAATCACATAAGGATTTTATGAAACTGTCTTATTAGATTAAGAGTGTATATCTTGTGCTTAATGTTTTGTAAGAATAAATAGACAGTGTAGTTATAACCCATATCTGGGAATTCAGGTTAAATCGATTATTTATAGCGAAGGGATGAATGTTTAGATTGAAGGGGGAGACTATGACTTTTTCTGCGAAAATTATTGATGAAGTACTTGTGGTTGAAAAAATCACAGATGAAGAAATAGAAAGCTGGTCAAAAAAAGTCACTGAATTAGAACTTTCTGTCACGGAAGAAACAAATTTTTCTGTTGATAAAGAAAATCGTAATAAAGTCTTTTTGTGGCATCCCATAGAAGAGAATATTCTTATGGTTTATTCGAACAACTTTGCTGTTCATTGCCTATATGGTTCAGAGAATATGACTCATTTGCGTTTGATTAGAAAAATAAATGAAGTGACATCTTTTTCTCTATCAAAAAAAGGAATGGATATACGCTGGTTTGGTGGAATAATTAATCGTACGAATGCTGAAATCACGGATGCATGTTTTAAAGTAGGTGACAGAATCTCACAACCGTTTGACTTGCCTGTTGTCAAAAAGAATTTTAAGAATAAGACAGAAGATCCGGCTTTTATTAGAGAGTTCCATTTTGATTTGGATGATTTGATTAATCATGAAGAAAGCGTTAATATGCGAATCTGTATTGGATTAAAAATCAATGGTTTCCCTGTTGAATTTCTGGTAAAAAACGGATTGTTTGATGAAAATGATCCCTATCATCATATTCCTGTTTATAGTCTGTATTATAAAAACCATGCGATGCAGATGAAGTCGACGAGAATTGGTACTCTTTTGTTTGTCTGTCGTCCGATGCAGGAAATTGAATATAACAGGCGATTTCGTTTTTGGGAAAGCCCTTTTGTTGCTGGACTGTTATATAAAGCAGGTTTTTTCGTAAAAAATCATTCAAAACGTAAAATTGCTATATTTTATGAAAAGTTTTGCGAAAAGGCAGAGGAAGGATGTTATGATGTTTTTTTAGAAGCACAAAAAAATCATTCTAAAAGTGCCTATTATATTATTGATAAAAAAATGCCTGATTATGAACGGATCAAGGATAATCCAAATGTTGTAACGAAATATTCCGCAAAATATTATTGGCTTATGTTTAGAACGAATAGTTATGTTTCTACGGAAACACCGTTTCATTTAACAGTGTTGCGTTCAAATAATAAATATTTCCGAAAATCGATTGCAGATAATGATTTTATTTTCCTTCAACATGGAATTACGTATCTAAAATTCCATGGGAGAAATTCGCCTTTTATTACAGGAAAAGAGGCTGCACCAACTTTTATTGTTGTAAATAGTGAAAAAGAAAGAAATAAAGTTGTGGAGATGTTTAAGTTGGATCCCGAGCAGGTTTTGGATGTTGGCATGGCTATTTTTAGTAAAATCGCCTATAAACATTTAACAAAGGCATCTGAGGATATTGTAGTTGTTATGTTGACTTGGAAGCCTTATGAAGAATATATGGATGATTTTACCGAATCTTCATATTATCAAAACACGTTAAGGATTTTTAAAATGTTGCTCAAATATCTTCCTCAGGAAAATATCAAACTTGTGATTCATCCGAAAACAGGCATTACTCTGGAAGACACCGAGCTCTCCTCGAATATCTGGCGACAGCCGATTTCAGAAGCATTGCGTATTGGGAAGCTCCTGATTACGGACTATTCTTCCGTTTATTATAACAGTTTTTATCAGGGGGCAGGTGTTGTTTTCTTCCAGGAAGATCTGGAATATTATGAGAAAGAAAATGGAAAGCTGATTCCGGAGGATGATGAATATATTGGAAAGAGAGCCTTTTCCTTTGAAGAGTTGGACGAGATACTGGATCAAGGGATTAAAAATGGAACGATTCTGTTAGATCAGTTCCGTGATGAGGAATTCGAGCGCCGTTATAAAACCATTAATGAGTTTTCTGATGGCAAGAACATTGAACGGATCTGTCAGGCGTTGAAGGAAAGAGATCTGATATAGAAATGAAAATAATAAGATAAACGAGGACTACACACATGAAAAAATATGATTATCTAATCGTGGGCGCCGGCCTTTTTGGCAGCGTTTTTGCCTATGAGATGGCGAAAAAAGGAGCATCCTGTCTTGTGATTGAGAAGAGAAATCACATTGCAGGAAATATATATTGTGAAGATATTGAGGGGATTCAGGTGCATAAATACGGCGCGCACATTTTCCATACCTCGGATAAAGAGGTGTGGGACTACGTGCAGCAATTTGCGCAGTTCAATCACTATATCAATTCGCCGGTAGCGGTTTATAAGGATGAACTTTACAACCTGCCTTTTAATATGAATACCTTCAGTAAGATGTGGGATATCCGTACCCCTCAGGAAGCGAAGGACAAGATTGCGGCGCAGATTGCCAGTCTCGATATACAGGAACCGAAGAACCTCGAAGAACAAGCACTGTCTCTTGTGGGACGGGACGTCTATGAAAAACTGGTAAAAGGCTATACGGAAAAGCAGTGGGGGAGAGACTGTAAGGAGCTGCCGTCATTTATTATCAAGCGTCTTCCACTCCGGTTTACCTATGATAACAACTATTTTAATGATCCTTATCAGGGGATACCGAAGGGCGGATATACGAAAATCGTTGAAAAAATGTTGAAATACGCTGATGTTTTGTTGAATACGGATTATTTTACTTTCCGTGAGGAGCATCCGGATATTGCGGATAAGACGGTTTATACAGGTCCGCTGGATGCGTATTTTGAGTATAAGGCGGGTATTCTGCAGTATCGTACCGTTCGTTTTGAGACAGAGACGCTTCCGATGGATAATTACCAGGGGAATGCCGTGGTAAATTATACGGAAAGAGAGGTGCCGTATACCCGGATCATTGAACACAAACATTTTGAGTTCGGCAAACAGCCGTCTACGGTGATTTCCAGGGAATATCCGGAGGAATGGAAGCCAGGGATGGAACCGTATTATCCGATCAACGACGTGGAGAATGAGACGATTGCCAACCAGTATCGGGAGATGGCTGCAGCGGAAGAAAAGGCTATTTTTGGTGGCCGCCTGGGAACCTATCGTTATTATGATATGGATAAGGTGATTCGCCTGGCTCTCGATACGGTAAAGGAGGAAGCGAAGGACTGGGAATATAGTTTCAACTAAAGATTCAAATAAAAATGTCGAAAAAACGCAAAAAAAGTTGACAGATACAAAAAGATGGGGTAAAATAAACAACAGTTTATAATAGCTTTAGTGGCGTCTCCTGACTGTATTTTCAGGCTTTGGAAAGGCATAATGTACAAAAAAAGGAAGGGTATTGTTTTTGCATACCCTTCCTTATGGTATCGTTACCGGCGATTTGCCGAGCTGTCGCAAGATGGGAGATACAGATATGAGGTGCCGGGCATGAGCTTTATAGACAAAAATACTGGTGCGAAGATACATAAGAAACAGTGATGAGAAAACGGGCTGGTGTGGTGACAGGTTTGTGCCAGGGTCTGTCAGTGCATGGCTATGAAGAATCGGGGGAACAGACATGGAAGATGAAAGATTAAATTTTTCCAATATTATGGAAACGCTTCTGAAACAGGCACATCAGAATAAGAACGTACTGGAGTACAAGGAGATTAATGATGCGTTCAAGGATATTGAGTTAACCCCGGAGAAGTTTGAATGGATTCTTGATTACTTTGAGAAACAGGGCGTCGATGTTTTGAATACCAGCGAAGAGGACGCTGATGATGACAATTATATTGATGACGATAACGAAGAAGTGGAACTGATCGATGATACAGACATTTTGGAGGGTGTCAGCCTGGAAGATTCGGTGCGCATGTACCTGAAAGAGATTGGAAATATCCCGTTGTTGACGGCAGAGGAAGAGGTATTTCTGGCGCAGAGGATCGAGAAGGGAGATGAGCAGGCCAGGAAGCAGCTCATCGAGGCGAATCTGCGTCTGGTTGTCAGCATTGCGAAGAAGTATGTCGGGAGAGGCATGTCTTTCCTGGATCTGATTCAGGAAGGGAATATGGGCCTGATGAAGGCCGTGGAGAAGTTTGATTACAAAAAGGGGAATAAGTTCAGTACATATTCTACCTGGTGGATACGCCAGGCGATCACCCGTGGTATCGCGGATACGGCCAAGACCATACGGGTGCCGGTACATATGGTGGAGACCATTAATAAGACTTTGCGTACCTCAAGGATGTTGTTGCAGGAGCTTGGCAGAGAACCTACGAATGAAGAGATCGCGCAGAAGATGAATATGCCGGTGTCCAAGATTGATGAGATTTTGAAGACGTCGAGGGATCCGGTGTCGCTGGATACGCCGATCGGTGAAGAAGAGGACAGCCAGCTGGGTGATTTCATCGAGGATGAATCTCTACTTTCGCCGGTTGATTCGGCATCTTTCTCTATGCTGAAGGAGGAACTGGAAGTTGCTATGGCCTCCCTCACCGAAAGGGAGAGAAATGTCATTAAGCTCCGTTTTGGTCTCGATGATGGAAAGACCAGAACCCTGGAAGAAGTGGGTAAGGAATTTAACGTTACCAGAGAGCGTATCCGTCAGATTGAGGCGAAGGCGCTGCGGAAGCTCAGACATCCGAGCCGCAGCCGGAAGCTGAAGGACTTTCTTGAATAATCAGTTCACTATTGCAAATTGATTTATAATTGATTAAAATAATGGGAAGACTAAGTAGATTAGGTTTCCCATTTTTTTATATCCCGAGGTTTGTTATTATTGACGGTGGGTATATGGTTTACGAGGGATTCCGGAAAGGATAGATACGGTTATGAAGGATGGATTTTTGCGGGTGGCAGCGGCGTCAGTGGACGTGAAAGTAGCGGACCCGGTTTTTAATAAAGAGAGTATCATGAAGGCGGTAAAAAAGGCATATGACAGAGAGGTAAAGGTTCTGGTGCTGCCGGAGCTGGTTTTGTCAGCTTATACCTGTGGCGATCTGTTTTGGCAGAGGCCGTTGCTTGAGGAGTCGAAAAAACAGCTGAAGGCTTTACTGGAGGAGACCAGGGAGATGTCCATGGTTCTTGTTGTGGGGATGCCGCTGATCGTCCACCAGAATCTGTTTAACTGTGCCGTTTTTTTATGCAAGGGGAGGATAGTGGGTGTTGTGCCAAAGCATTCCCTGCCGAATTATTCCGAATTTTATGAGATGAGACATTTTACACCGGGAAAGCGGTCGGTGGAGATGATTCGTTTGCTGGGCCAGGAAGTGCCCTTTGGCATGAATCTTTTATTTTGCTGTGAGAACATGGAGGATCTGGTGCTGGCCTGTGAGCTTTGTGAGGACCTGTGGGTGCCGATGCCGCCGTCGACATTCCATGCCATGGCTGGAGCGACGGTCATTTGTAATCCTTCCGCCAGTGATGAGACGACGACGAAGGATTCCTATCGCCGGGGACTGGTCAGCTCCCAGTCGGCAAGACTGGTCTGTGCCTATATCTATTCTTCCGCAGGAGAAGGGGAGTCCACGCAAGATCTCGTATACAGCGGTCATAATATGATCGCGGAGTATGGAAATATGCTGGCGGAGTCCGAGCGTTTTGAGAACCACTATATTGAGGCGGAGATTGACTTACAGAGGATTGCGGCAGACCGGCGTCGGATGTCCACCTTTGTGACCGATGATATGGGACAGGAATATCATCGGGTATACTTTTCTCTGGATGAGACGGAGACGGAGCTGAATCGGTATTTTTCCAGGACACCTTTTATCCCATCGGATAAACAGGATAGAGATAAGCGATGTGATGAGATTCTGACCATCCAGGCCATGGGTTTGAAAAAAAGGCTCGCGCATACCGGGTGCCGCTCCGCCGTGGTGGGGATCAGCGGTGGCCTGGATTCGACCCTGGCCGTGCTGGTGACGGCGCGGGCTTTTGATATGCTGGATATTCCGCGAGAGCATATCATCTGTGTGACGATGCCCTGCTTTGGCACCACGGACAGAACGTATTCGAATGCGGTGATGTTGACCAGAAAGCTGGGGGCTTCTCTGCGGGAGATTCGGATCAACAAGGCTGTGGAGCAGCATTTTGAGGATATCGGGCATGATGAGAGCGTGCACGATGTTACTTATGAGAATTCCCAGGCGAGGGAACGCACGCAGATTTTAATGGACATCGCCAACCAGACCAATGGCATGGTCATCGGAACCGGCGATATGTCGGAACTGGCGCTTGGCTGGGCTACTTATAATGGCGATCATATGTCCATGTATGCGGTCAATTGCTCGGTACCAAAAACGCTGGTGCGACATCTGGTGCGTTATTATGCGGACACGACAGACCAGGAGGAACTGCGCAGCGTGCTCCTGGATGTGTTGGATACGCCAGTAAGCCCTGAACTTCTGCCGCCGGTAGATGGTGTGATCTCCCAGAAGACAGAGGATCTGGTCGGCCCTTATGAACTGCATGATTTCTATTTATATTATATGTTGCGTTTCGGATTTGGACCGGAAAAGATTTTCCGTCTGGCGAAGAAGGCTTACGCCGGGGAATACGATGACGCGACGATCTATAAATGGCTGCGTACATTCTGCTGGCGCTTCTTTGCCCAGCATTTCAAGCGGTCCTGCCTGCCGGACGGGCCGAAGGTCGGATCGATTGCCGTATCTCCGAGGGGGGATCTGCGTATGCCGAGTGATGCCAGCCCATCCGTCTGGATGGCAGAGATGGATCGTCTGAAAGAACAACTGCAGTTATGAGATGTTCTTGTGCCGATGAAATCTGATTACTTGTTGTCGCATGCCTTTTGCAAGGCATTTTTGATGGCCTGTTGAAGAATCAGGCTGGCATATTTGTTGTCAGAATCGATTTCCAGATCGTCGATGGAAGTGATGCTGTCAAGCTGTTCATTGATCTCCTCCAGGGATGGTTCCAGGAGGGGATACATGGCAGTGACCGTTTCTGACAGATTGGTCAGGCTGACGGAAGTGATGTTGTTTTCGTCCACCGTCACGGCGACGTCCAGCACCGTATCTCCCAGGGTGAGGGTAGAAGTGTATACACCGGGAGTATATACGCCGGCACTTGTGGATACATCGGTTTCCTCTGGAGCGAACATAAAGATGAGCAGGAGAATCAGGATGATGACGAGGAAGAGAAACAGGGCGGTATAGATAAGTTCTTTGGCTTTCACAACAATGATTTTCGTTTTCGCACTCAAAAAAAACAGTCCTTCCGAATAATGTATTAGTAAATTTTATTCCGGCTCTCTTGAATTATTCCTTTATTTATTCTCATTTTAAAAAATGTGACCTGAGGTCAACAAATGGACAAAAAGAAGGCATATAATAAATTACGGTTTTTTGCGAGTTCATCGTTATAGCAATCGATGCGAGGGGATAGTATGGAACAGACACAGACGCAGACATTTCCGGAGGTATTTCCGGACTATCACATACCTGATAATTTAAGATACGTTCTTTCCAATACGGTCGTGACGAAGGTCGTCATGAAGCGAAGCAGCAATCATCTGATCGTCCATCTGAAAGGAGAGCATATTTTAAGTAAGAAGCTGGTGAATAAGGTGGCTTTTGACTTAAAAAATGCTCTGTTCAAAGGAACTTCACTGTTTATATCCATTGATGATACCTATGAACTCTCTTCTGCCTATACATTGGAACAGCTCACGAAGGATTACTGGGACAGTATTTTATATGAAGTGAAAGGGCTGGGACAGGTGGAGTACAGCCTGTTTTTGCGATGTGAGTGGGGATTTGAAGGAGATATCATGACGGTATTGCTGGAGGATTCTTTTCTGGCGCGGAATAAAGCGAAGGAATTAAAAGAATATCTGGAGCATATGTACCGACATCGTTTCGGGAAAGAGGTTCATGTGGGGTTCGATTTTACGGATCATGCCAAGAATGCTTTCTACAAGGCGAGAAATCACAAGCTGGGTCTGGAAGTCGGCATGGTCATGGACCAGATTGAGAAGGCGGAAATGCAGAAGGGCGATTCTGCGGACAGGGATAAAAACGGAGAAGGTGAGGGAAGGAAGCCTGCCCGGCGCAATACGGCGTATACTGGTAATTTCTTTGAGGAGAGAGCCCGGCGCAAGGAGTTTGGCGGATATTCCCGCAAACAGAAGGATCCGGATATTATTTACGGAAAGGACTGTGACGGGGAGGTCGTTCCCATTGAGGAGATTACCGATGAGATTGGCGAGACGGTGATTCGGGGGCAGATCATCAAGATGGAGATTCGGGAGATCCGTCGGGAACGGACGATCGTCAGTTTCCATATCACGGATTTTACGGACAGTATCGTGGGGAAAGTCTTTTTAAAAAATGATATGCTCCAGGATTTTCTGGATCAGTTTGCTAAGGGAAAGTTTTATAAGGTCAAGGGCATGCCGCGCATGGATACCTTTGAGCATGATATTGCATTTTCCTCGATTATGGGAATCAAGCCCATCCCTGATTTTCGGGTGAAGCGGATGGATAAAAGCCTGGAAAAACGGGTAGAGCTGCATCTGCATACAGTGATGAGCGATCTGGACAGTGTGGTTGACATAAAAAAAGTAATCAATACGGCAAAGGAGTGGGGACATCCGGCTTTGGCCATCACGGACCACGGCGTGCTTCAGGCCTTTCCGATTGCCAATCACTGCATTACCATGGAAGAACCGTTTAAGATTATCTATGGTGTGGAAGGATATTTCGTTGACGATCTGAAAAAGCTGGTCGTGAACGCTAAGGGTCAGTCGCTGCAAGACGATTTCGTTGTTTTTGACTTGGAGACAACGGGCTTCAGTCCGGTACATGACGCGATCATAGAGATCGGCGCCGTAAAAGTACAGGGAGGCGAGATCACCGATCATTACAGCGTTTTTGTGAATCCTGGGCGGCCGATACCGCTGCGGATTACAGAACTGACCAGTATCGACGACGCGATGGTGGCGGACGCGGAAGCGATTGAGACGATTCTGCCGGAGTTTCTTGCGTTTTGCGAGGGTTGCAGCCTGGTGGCCCATAATGCCGAATTTGACGTGAGCTTTATCGAAGAAAATGCCCGGCGACTCGGGTATGCGCAAGATTTTACCGTACTTGACACCGTCCAGATGGCCAGGTTATTGTTGCCGGAACTGAACCGGTTTAAATTAAATACAGTCTGCAAACATCTGGGCATCAAACAGGAGCATCATCACCGGGCGGTGGATGACGCCCGGGTGACGGCGGAAGTGTTTTTGCGATTTGTGGAGATGCTGCGGGAGAGAGATATCACGACGATTGATCAGTTAAATGAGATGGGGCACACCTCCGCAGATCTGATCAAAAAGGATATGACTTATCACGGTATGATCCTTGTAAATAATGAGACCGGGCGTGTGAGTTTAAATAGT
>JAJQDO010000129.1:0-1684 GCA_021202175.1 Clostridiales bacterium
CTGTCCACCAGGGAAAGGATTTCCTCCGCCCTGCGGCGCAGCAGCATTCCCTCATTCGTCAGGGTGATTTTTCTGGCACCCCGTTCAAACAGTTTGACACCGACTTCATCCTCCAGCGCCGCAAGCTGCCGGCTTAAAGTCGGCTGTGTAATATGTAAAATTTCTGCCGCACGATTGATTCCACCTTCCCGTGCGACCGTGAGAAAGTATCGAAGTACACGTATTTCCATATGAGCTGCTCCTTTTAATCTCCATATAGCCTGGGCCGAGTCTCCTTGGTCCAGGTCATCGGATTGCTGTCATCCGGAATTAATCCTGCAAGGATATCTTCATAACGCTTTACCTTTTCATCCATGTGTACCATCTCAATCATAAGATTAATTACAGCACAGCCTAGGGTTGCATGAGCTTCGGTGTCTTCGGTGGACGTTTGTGGCGGTGGCTTTTGCATCTTCGACACGGCGTTGCGCCTGTTCCTTGGAATGCAGGATGATCTGATATCGCGCACGAAGGTTTTCCTCCGATTCCGGCAGCCGACACACCAAAAAAATATATAAAGCCTCTTGACTTCGAGCTACACGAAGTTGATATGATGATTGTAGCACTGGAATTTCAGGGCTTCAAGTGCGAAAATCCCGAAAAATAAGTGAAGTGACAGAGGTAAATGCAATGCTTTTTAGGCATAACAGACCGATAGAAATTAAGCATTTGATATATAAATTCTGTAGAATTATAATACAGATATGGAAAGGATATGAGGTCTACAGAGGAGGAATGCCAATGACACTTACAGAGATCACGGAACTCACAGAATCAGGACAGAAAACAACAGAGGAAAAGCTGATTCTTCTGAAAAGAATCAGAGGAAAGCTGATGGACGAACTGCACTGTAAGCAGCAGCTGGTCGATCAGGTGGATTATATGATTTATAAATTAAAAAAAGAGCAAAAATAGTAATTTGTTAGCTCTGCATCAAAGTTACACTAAACACAATGAAGTCTCAAGTCAAAATAATGTAGCGTTTTCGGGTATTCTGACTCGAAGACGGGTTTTAGTGTAACCTGAGTGCAGAGTTCACATAATTTAAGCAGAAGGAGGACTTTTAAGCATGACAGCAAAAAAATTAGTCGCATACTTTTCGGCCAGTGGAGTGACCGCTGGCGTTGCAAAGAAACTGGCACAGGCAACAGGGGCGGATTTGTATGAAATCAAACCGGCAATTCCTTATACAAAAGCTGACCTGGACTGGACAAATAAAAGGTCGCGCAGTTCCGTTGAAATGAACGACCTTTCCAGCCGCCCGGAGCTGGCAGATAAAAATGCCAATATCGCAGGGTATGATATCATATTTCTTGGCTTCCCGATCTGGTGGGGAGTTGCGCCAACGGTAGTGAATACATTTCTTGAGAGCTACGATTTTTCTGGAAAAAAGATCATCCTTTTTGCCACATCAGGGGGCAGCGGATTCGGACGGACGGCAGATGTTTTTAAATCATCCGTTTCGGCTCAGACAGAGATTGTAACCGGAAAACTCCTAAACGGCAGGCAGTCTGCCGCTGATCTGAAAAAATGGATTGACACGATTGAAAGGAAAGGCTGAAAATGATAGACAAAATCAAGGATTATGGAGAGTTTAGCTTCTTCCCTGTGTTCAGTGGAACGGAAAGGAGAAAGTGGATTATTA
>JAJQDO010000129.1:1694-3444 GCA_021202175.1 Clostridiales bacterium
GACAGCAGGCAGAGATGCGCTTGGGGAGTTTGCCCCGGAATTCGCGAGACTGAATGACGACGTTCTTTTTGGACAAGAGTGGAACAGGACGGATAAACTTTCCTTGCGTGACCGTTGTATCGTGACGATCACAGCACTCATGAGCAAGGGCATTCTGGACAGCTCCCTGCAATATCATATCCAGAACGCAAAAAACAATGGTGTGACCGCAACGGAGATGGCAGAGATTTTGACACATGCGGCATTTTACGCAGGCTGGCCGAATGCGTGGGCGGTTTTTCGCATGGCGAAAGAGGTCTATGCGGACAGCATGGAAGGCGCTTCAGCTGACGATGCGAAAGCAGCACATGCCGCTGAGATGGTCTTCCCCATTGGCGCGCCCAACGATGCCTTTGCACAATATTTCATCGGACAGAGTTATCTTGCTCCTGTGTCCACCAGTCAGGTCGGCATTTTCAACGTCACCTTTGAGCCGGGCTGCCGCAACAACTGGCATATTCATCACGCAGACAAGGGCGGCGGCCAGATTTTAATCTGTGTCGCTGGATGCGGTTATTATCAGGAATGGGGCAAAGACGCGGTGGAGATGACACCCGGCGATTGCATCAACATCCCGGTCGGCATGAAACATTGGCATGGAGCGGCACCGGACAGCTGGTTTTCACACCTGGCTGTAGAAGTACCGGGAGAAAACACCTCGAATGAATGGTGCGAACCTGTCACAGATGAAGAATATGAGAAATTGAGATAATCATGCAGAAATGTCAGGATACGCTCTGTCCTATGTACCATTGACAAAAAGTGCAGGCTGACCGAAAACTAAAATGACCGCCTGCCCCTCATATCCTTTGTCAGAAATCGGGGCATAGATAACCCATATCTTCCGTTTTTTTTCTATTCTATCTGCTAAATCCCCTCCTGTGTCCGTACGCCTTAAGTCCGTCCAGCGCTTTTTCCAGCGAGCGGAACTCATCCCCGTCAGCTCTACTTTAGAAGCGTCCAGATTTTCCACGATCCGCTCCTTGTTTTTTGACCCGGGTATGGGAACCACATTGGACAAAAAAGAGACAAAGCCGATGCTGTTTTCCATAGATACGCCTCCCACCCTGTGCAGATAATATAAATCTACTCAGTCCATGCCAAGCCAGTCAAGCGGCCCTTCCAGATGCATCATTAAACAAAAAAGGCTCCAAAATATGGCAGTCACCATCACGATTATGCCGTACTGGGAGATAAGATTGTTTGGGGTTGCTTTTCTGTGCAGTGATATGTAGGTCCGCTTATCAGACTGATTTTTAGAACAATTTTCAGAAATTCCAAAGCATATGAGCAAGCTCGCACCCGATGACGTCCACCCCATAAATCAAAATTTTCATACTGCTCTCCACCTTTGCAAGCGGATTCATTCACCAGACGATATGCCGCAGCAATTTTCAACTTCGCTTACCCATTTCTGCGGACGGCAGACCAGCAGTTCTTCATGTTGCAGGTCATGGCAGATTATATCCGGGTCAGCAAAGTGCTTCCGGTAGCGTGCTTCGTACTGCTTTCCCATCTTCATGGCGTAAAAACAGTGAACGACCGTGCCATCAGCACGGATTTTATCATCCAGCGGCGTGACCAGGTCGGAATAAAACTGGTTGTAAATGCTTTCCCGTTTGACAAATGCCATTCGGGTTGTTCCAATGCCGAACATGGACAGCATTTTGTCATAATAAGCCCCCTCCTCCGCAGGGCGTTGTTCCACCCA
>JAJQDO010000320.1 GCA_021202175.1 Clostridiales bacterium
TCATTCATCAACTGGAACATGGTCTGCTCCGCATTTTCCCGTTGCGTTGCGTTCGTCTTTCTCTTGCGCTCAATAGTATCCTTTAATTTCCAGAGTTCTTTGTCCGCCTTCTGTTTTTCATATTCTCCCTCATAAAAGGATATATCATTGCCAAGACGAGCCATCAGTTCTGCCAATTCTGTTTCCTGACCGAACAGGCGGATGGAATACTCTTCCAGCTGTTCCTCCATCTGCTGTACCTGCTGTCTGCAGCGTCCCATATTGATATCAACATTGGAAATCTGATACTGTATTTCTTTCTGTTTATCCATCAGTTCCTGCAAATGAATCTGCTTTAAAATCAATGTCTGGCTTGCCTCTAACTTCTTTATCTGTTCCTGACATGCTGCCAGCTGTTTTTCATGATTTCTCTGTTCGGCAAGCGAGGAGAGACGGAACTTAACATCCACATCCGCAGAAGAATCAAGCGCTGTCTCCGCAAATGTCAGGTAATCCATCTGTTGCTCCACCGCATCGATTTCTCCTTCAAGTACCTGCTCTCTTTCCCGACACTGTTCCAGTTGATGCAGGTAAGCCTCTTTTCCGATGTAAGGAGTGCGATAAATCTCCGGGCGGATGGCAATCGCCACATGATTCTGGTAGCGCATACATTGTCTGGTGATGGCAATCGGATATTGCTTCAGTTCCTGATAGCTTTCACAGCAATGCACCCGGCCGAGTACCATATTCACATACCGTCTGGCCCAGATGCTTTTCGATGTCACTTTTTCCGCTAGGGAGCCTGCTGGTGCCTCATCGTAGTCTTCCAGCTTTCCTGTGTTGATCACGCCGACTCCGTAAGCTTCTTTATTCTCACGCATTTTATCATAAATGTTTAAGGCCAGATCAAAGTCTTCCGGCTCCACTAATAGATAAAATCGCTGACGACTCAGATATCCTTCCACCGCTTTCTGCCAGGCAGGATCGGTAATTTCCAGCAGCTCGCAAAGCACCCGCACCTCGCCGGTTCGACCGGTACGATGAAATTGTTCCCGAATCTGCTCTGCCACCAGTGTGACCTCCTTCGGGTAGGTCAATTGTTTTTTCTCCAATTGGGCGATGCGGAACCGCAGTCCGGTCATCTCCTCCTGCTTATTGCGCAGAGTCATGCGAATCTCCGCCAGGGATTCCTGCAATTTCTTATAAGTTTCTTTTTTATAGGAAATGACGTCTTCCAGACACATCCTGACAGAAGATAAACTTAACTCGTCTGCTGGTAAATTGTTCTCAGAACGACCTTCTTCCGGCTGACCAGATGTCAGATCTTCCAGCTGCTCTAGATAGGTCACATAGTCCCGCACACATTGGAAATCCTCTTTGGATTGCCATATATCTATACCCTGTTTTCGTGCCTGTAACAGTTTTTTCGCATCCGCCAGAGCCTGTTTCACAGCCTTTCTCAGATGCTTTACTTCCCTTTTATCCTGCTCAATGCTGTCAGTGAGCTGCTCTCTTCTACGTTCCAGTTCCCGCAGGGCAAGATAATCTTCGTCTCCGTTTAATTCCATCCGCAGGTTGGTAATGGTCTCCTGCCCTTCCTCACGCTGACTGAACAGAACACGTTTCTTCCTGTCGAGTTCTTCCTGCTTCATTTCAGCATGATGTTTTTTCGATTCCGCATCCGCTATCGCGTCTTTTGTGAGATCCACTTCCACTCTTGCAAGATAATATTCGTAATTACATCCTTTTTGAATATATTTTTCAATCTCCGCTTCCTTTTCATTGATACGTTCCAATTCACTAATCCGTTTTTTTACATCAAGAAGCATTCGTTCCAGCTCCTGATAGCTGCGCACATTTTCTTTTAAGGCGTCAATATTGACTTCCTTTTCATCCAGCACATAAGAGTAAACGAAATCCTTGATATCCTGAAGCGGCTTGAAAGCCAGTCACTTTGGAATCAGGTAAACAAACTTGTCTTACAAACGACCGAAACGAGACAGCATCTGGTTTTTGGCTTCCGTCTGCGTCTTTGCCAGAGTTTTTATATTCTTATTCGTCGCGCGAAAGACAGCGATGGACTTAATCTGATCGCCCTGAAGGAAAAGTTCATCTCGTACCTGCTCCTTTTCCATCAGATACCAGATGACATTCGGCTCCTTTTCCGCAGAAGCGGAATCCAGCACCGCGCCCACGATAAAAGGATATCTCCTTGCGTCATCGTAAAATTCCAGGGCGATATGGCTGGTAATCTCGCCACTTCTTTCATAAGGATGATCCTCCTGCCCGGTCTTGCAGCGCACATAGCTGTTCAGGTTTCTCTTGCCTTTCTCATGCGCCGCCTTATTAAAATGGGTTTTCGAACAGGTGATCACAAACTGGATTGCGTCAAGAAGCGTGGATTTACCCGCCCCGTTTTCTCCGGACAACAGTACAGAATCATCCAGTTCTATCGTCTCATTTACAAAACGATGCCAGTTAATCAATCGTATCTTCTGTAATCTCTTCATCTTCTGCATTGTCTCCTTTCCGGTATTTTGCCAATAGTTCATGTACCCGGCGGATATCATCGGCTCGAACAGCCATCAAAATGGAATCATAAATAATCACCCGAGAATCCTCCTGCAGTGGTTCGCGGTCCAGCAGTTCAATCAGGTTATATCTACGAAAGATATGCAGCGCGTTGTTCATCGTCGTCTTGTCAATCTGCTTGCTGCGAATCTTCAGGGAAACATATTTTTCCTGGATATCTCCCAGATTCACCACAACATCCGTCAGCGACAGCTCCCTCTTCTTCTCATCATACAATATCCGCAGAATGAGTAAAATAATGGAATCATAGAGCCGCAGATGTAAATGATTATAATTCTCCCGGTTCACCAACTGCACAACGCCGTAATCTTCGTTGATCTCCAGCGTATACCCCAAAATATCCAGGTAACGCTCGAATACATCCTTCATGCGCAGGATAAAATAATAATCTGCCTTCGTCGACTCATTTTGCCTGATGATGAAACAGACACTCATCAGCTTGTTGCACACGCGGCGGAACCTGTCCTTGTCCTTTTCCAGCATTCCCTCAAATAAATCCATTTTAAAGTTCCTTTCTTCTATTAACTATCGTCTGCTGTCTGTCCACCGTGTTTCCAGTACCACGCCGGACAAAAACAAAGCTTTTGGCACGTATCATTTTCGGCGTATCACAAAATCCCGGAACTGAAAACCGTCTTTTTCTGTCGTATCTAAAGTTTTCAATGTATAGCTCATATTCTTCCTCTGCCCGTACAAACGTATATAGATCGCACGAATAAAGGTATCCCCCTCGTCAAGTGGCAGCTCCGACGCCTGCATCTGCTCCCGGCCACCAAGCATCTCCTGCACATAACGATCAATCTTCTGCGGACTTAAGACCTGTTCCATCTTGCGCAGCATCTTCCTGCGTTTTTTCTCCCGCAGTTCCACATCCGGTTTATGAACCTCCACACGTTCCGGGATAAACTCTTTCTTCCCCTCCACTGGAGCATACAGAGAATCTGTGTCCAGATATTGCCAGGAGAAGATACGAATCAGCCGGTCCATTTCTTCTAATTCATAGATGGCGTTGCAATCCAGATCCTGCTCCGTAATCCGCTCTCCCATCACCGTCAGGATATTTTTCAACTGTCCTCGAATATCCTCGCCTGATGACAACAGAAACCTTGCCCGGTTAATCGCCGCCCGCTGATATCTCGTATTCTTCTGATTAATCTCCCCGAGAATCTCATCCATCCTGCGAAAGGCATCAATCACCTCATGCAGCATGGAAAGCGTCTCTTCCCTGGCTTCCTCTACGGAAATATCCCGTAAAGCGGCAATCTCCTCCGAAGCCTTCTTCAGATAGCGCGGACTCCGACTGTTCGCCTCCAGCCGTTCCAGAATCTCCGGCCGAAACTTCGAGACATTATCCGACGTCAAAAGCCGGTGATACGCTTTATCCACGACATTCGTATAATAATCATTCAGCAGAGCATCCAGAATCTCCGCCACCGTGCTCTGCTTCGTCAGATCATCAATATAGCGACGGATGTTAGCATTCAGGCTCTTGAGTCCTGTCAGCAGCTTATCGGTATTCTCCACAATCTGCAAAAGTCCAAGACCGGGACTCTCTCCACCGGACCTGGCTAAACTGTATATCGTATAAATGTACGCCTGATACTCTATCTTCTTCTCATCAGACAGATTCAAAAGAGTCTTCATCACCTGCACCGCGTAATCACGAAAATTCACACGCTGCACGTAACTGTAATCTGTCTCAATCGAAATCCACCCATAGCTTTCCAGCCGGCGCAGGATAAAATTCGCCTTGTCCCGGCTGCTCATGCTGCCGGCGTCGTCACTCCCCCATTCTTCATTTGCCATCTGCGCTGCCATAGAAGAATCAAAATAAAACTGCAGTTCATCTACCAGGATATCCCGCTCCACGCCAAAAGAAAGCTGCCGGTTTGTCACGGCAAACAGGTGGCACAGACATTCCCAGTATACGACCTTCCCCGGAGCCGCCAACGGAATAAAAAAATTATCGTGAATGATATAGAAAAGGATATAATGGTCTCCTTTCTCTACTGTTCATATATACTGTGAACAGTGGTTTCCTTTCTAAAACAACAGAATGAAGTAATAAAATCAATCTTGCATCCCACTGTCAAATATGTTATATTATCCATAAGAAAAGGGCAACCGCCCACAAAATGGTTAACCTCACATATGGTATAAGCCTACCTATACTCGGCTAAGCAACAAGGTAGGCTTATTTATTTGCTTACCACCTTGTAACACGGTTGTCCTATACATTCTATCATAATACTATGATTTCTACAATTATTATTTTTTCTTACTATTTATATATTTTATAATGATTTTTTTGCGATTTCAAAACCAGCTTCTTGTTACAGATTACGATTATCCCTATTCTCTCCCCAGAAAATAATCCACATTATCATCGGTTATCTTAAAATAGGATCGGTAAATGTACCGCTCATCTTCAAATTCAATATCTTCGATGCCTTCTCCTGTCACCAGGGCGACAGCTAACACTGCCATACTTTCCGCCTGTCCTTCTTTGTCATTGTATACAGTTCCGGTCAATTTGCCATCCTTTAAGGCCTGAAGCCCCTCATCCGTGCCATCAATTCCAAAAAAGACCGGCCAGCTTTCTTCACTGTAATTCAGTTTTTCATAGGCATCGATGGCGCCGAGAGCCATATCATCGTTGTTGGCCAGAACCAGCTCGATATTATTTTTAAACTGGCCGATCATCTGGTTCATGCGGTTTTGTGCCTGGACCCGATTCCAGTTTGCCGTCTGATAACTCAATTTTTCCAGTTCAATCCCCCGCTCCCGCAGCGTATTCACAGCAGACTCCGTGCGAATAATCGTATCCTGGTGATCTGGCTCGCCTTCCAGTACCACATATTGAATGACGCCATCCTTATTGCGGTCCACCTTTTCATGTTCTATCCAGTCCGTGGCCAACTCTCCCTGTAATTCTCCGGATTGTTGTGCATCAGCGCCGACATAATAGATTTTATCCCATTGCATCATATCTTCCTGCACCGGTTCTCTGTTAAAAAAGATCAGAGGAATATCATAATCTCTTGCGAGATCTATGATTTCAGAAGGATCTGCCCGGTCAACCAGGTTAACACACAGGACATCACAGCCGGCATCAATCAGCTCTTCCACCTGATCGTTCTGGGTACGCTGCGATCCGCCAGCCTCCCGAACCATGACACTGATTGTAAGATTATCATTTTCCACCTTCTCTATCTCTGTTTTAAAACATTCCAACAGCTCACTGATAAAAGTATCGCTCTGTGCATAGTAGGCAAAGCCAACATAAATCTTATCCTCTGATGCGGCGTGCTGTTCTTCGCAACCGCATAAAGACGACATCACCCATAAACACAGGATTCCCACCAATAAAAAATTTTTCATTCTCATTCTGTAATTTATCCTCTTTCATCAAATAATCGACTCGCAAAAACAGCATCATTGACTCATGGTAAGCAGGATGTTCTGCACTTCCTTGGAATATAGATTATCCTTTCGAACAACCATATAGTCAACCTGATTCGTTTCGTTGTGTGCAAAAAGACTTCCTGCTTTTTTCATTATTGTAGTCAGGCTCTGGTAACCCACATTAAATGCATCCGGCACAATCAAAGCCTTTACATGACCGGTATCCAGATAGTAAAAAGCTTCCATGGAATTGCCGATACCATAAATAACTGCCCCGCGAAGGTCATTGGCCACGGACACTTTTCCTGCTTCCACCAGGCTGTTATCATCAAGAGCGATAACGATATCTACCTTCGTCTTACTTTCCAGAGTAGTTCCACTCTCATCCTGAAAGGATGAGACCACTGTCCAGAAAACCTTACCACTTGCATCGGCCAGCCCATCTTCGAGCCCCTGCAATCGACTGATATCGGCTGCAGAATCTTCCGATTCCATAACCAGGCCAATCAGCTTGCCGTTCAGATTCCCATTATAATCTTCCAATACCTCTTCTGCCAGCGCCTGCCCCATGGCGTACTGATCTGGTTCCGTCAACGACAGATTCACAGCATTCGTGTTACCATCCTCCTCTGTCACAACAGATTCTATAAGCATCAGAGGAACCTTCTTTGCCATTTTTTTCAACATATCTTCCGTCTCAGCTCCCGGAACCGGCTGCACTATGACCGCATCGGCTCCGTTATCTATCTCATTTTCAATGAGTTCCTGCTGCCGCTCTACAGTAAATTCCTCATTTTCTCCGGTATTGACCACGATGGCGTTCACATTCAGATCCTGCGCAGCCATTTTCAATCCATATTTAAAAGCCGACCACTGTCCGTCATCAGAATCACGAATGATCACTGAAACCCTGTGCATGTCATCATCCACTTTTTCCCGAATCATGGAAAATACTACGAGCAGCAGGATTGCTCCTAATATCATTTCCATAAGAATAAATCCTTTTTGATCTTTTTTCATAAGACTGCTCCTCTTTTCCCCTGTCTTTTCTGATTCTCCTGTAAATCCTGTAGTTTCATTTCCCCATTATCCTATTCGCTGTCCGGTTTTCGAACCACCCGGCTCGCCTATGTGCTCTACTTTACAAAGGGAATCATCTTTTATCCTTGTTCTTTTTCTCCAGGCTGAAAATATGACCTTGTTCCAATATATCCCGGTTTTCCTCCGTAAAAGGCACCGCCGGGATACGAATGCTCACAGTCGTGCCTTCATTCGGCTCGCTGTCGACATGAAGCCCGTATTCTTTTCCAAAAAATATTTGAATCCGTTTATGTACATTGACCAATCCGATGCCCGACCCGTGTTTATGCTCCTGACCGTGCTCCGTAAGGATTACGGATACTTCCTCTTCTGTCATCCCCATGCCATTGTCCGCCACGGCAAAGAGGATATCATCGCCATCTCGCTTTACTGTCACCTTAATTTCTCCGCAGTCATCCATGCCGTTCACGCCGTAATTGATGGCATTTTCCAGAATCGGCTGTAAAATGAGCTTCACCGTGCAAAAAGAATCAAGTGAAGAATCTGCCTGAAATTCCACAGAAAATGTATCCTTATATCGAATTTTTTGAATATTCATATAACTGCGAGCATGCTGCAGTTCATCCTTCACACTGATAATCGTGCGGCCTTTCGACAGGCTGATCCGGAACAGCTTCGCCAGCTGTGAAAGCATGAAGGAGGCTTCATAATTTTTTTCTACTTAAACCATCCAGATGATGGAATACAGGGCATTGTACAAAAAATTAGTATTAATCTGGCTTTGCAGAGCATCCAGCTCACTTTTCCTGCGCTCTGTCTGTTCCACGACGATCTCCTTCATCAAGGTATCAATCTGCTCATAAGAGCTTTGTATGGAATAACCCAGATGCCGGATCTCCTCCGACCCTCCGATATAGATATCCGGTTTTTCTCCCGCCTCATATTCTTTGACGGATTCATCCAGTTCCAGAATAGGGCTGGAAATCCGCACGGCTACGATACGGTTGACAATGACCAGCATCATCACCATCAAAATCATAAGCATCATGACAAAATAACGTATATTCAACATGCCATGGGTAAAGGCTTTATTAGGAATCACCCCGATCAGCTTCCAACCGGTATAGCTAATGGTGTTTACTACCACCTTCCGATGTTCCCCTTCAAAAGTCTCATCATAAATCCCGTCTTTATATTGTGCGTTTGCCACATTATTTTCGTCAACGATACCATCGCTGATCTGAATCTGCTGCGGATGGTAAATGATTTCTCCATTGCTGTCGCACAGATAAAAATACTGTCCATTATTACTCGAGTTAATCTGATTCATCATCCGGGAAATACCGGAGTAATCCATATCAACCAGCAGGACTCCAGTCTGCGAAACTCCCTGATTGGTCAACTCCACGGCACGGCTCAGAGAAATTACCCAATAATAATTCATCGTACCGTCATCAAACAGATTCTGAATATGCGGCAGAGAAAAATGCATATTTTCCATCTCCCCCATCGCCTGCTTGTACCATTCCTGCCGGGTGACATCAGGATCTTCTTTCTGGACAGCCACCGGTTCCGCCATCAGCAAACTCCCATAATTATTGTACAGGGCAATCGTTACCAGATTATCATCGTTGGCTTCATATAAGAGGTTTAGCTTCTCCTGTATATCCTGTTCTTCATCAGAAACATCACTTTCCTTAATCACATTGTAATAGGCGGCATCCAGAATCTGACGCATACTGACCAGATAGTCCTCCAGCGTTTCGCCGGTCTGTTCAATCAGGCGCTGTGTAGCCTCAATGGTCACTTCCCGGTTCAGATTGGCAAATCGATTGTACAATACCATTCCCAACATTATCATGATGGAAATGGATATCACAGTAAATGTGACCGTGATCGTTGATTGAATCTTTCCAGGCTTTTCTGTTTTGAAAAAAACGATATCTGTTCTGCTTTTTTGAATCCCCTGTTTCATTTTTTCCTGCATCATCTGAAAAAAATGAATCCATCGTTCTCTCACTTTTCTTTATACTCCATCCTGTATTTTGAAGGAGACACGCCATACTGTCTCTTGAATACATAACTAAAATAATTAGGGTCAGAATATCCCACATTCCCTGCGATCACATAGTTTTTTTCATCCGTCTCCACCAGCATGCGGGCAGCCCGTTCCATGCGAAATTCGGTGAGATAACTGATAAAGGACTTTCCCGTCTCTTTCTTAAATACGGTAGAGAAATAAGAAGTAGATACTCCCAGGCTCTTACAGATATCATCCAGAGATAATCCTTCATCAGCATAATTATTATAAATAAACTGCTTTGCCTCCGTCACAAAAGAATTCGTGGAACGACTGCGGGCACTTGCCAGCTGCTCTGCGAGAGAGAAGCTGATATCTACAAGCCATTTATGTAACATATCCGGCACCAGATCAAACAATCGGTCACATAACTCCCTGGTGTCACCCAGAATCTCTTCTGTGAGAATATCATTATTGACTGAAAAGCGATACAGTTCATTAACCAGATCCATGACGGCGATATAATGCTCCTGCAAAGAATCCCCGGAAAAGGAAGGCTGCTGCAGATATTGGTCCACAGCCTTCCGAATCGCATCCCGCGAGCCCAGGCGAATCATTTTGAAAAGGTTCGATAAGTCTACATCATTATCCGTTCCAGATTTTGTCAGTTTCTGCGGTACAATCTCCCGGATATTAATCGCCCGGGAAGCCCCGTAAAGCACACGGTAAGAAACCGCCTCGCGCGCACCATTGTAGGATCGGGGCAGTTCCAGAAGATTCTCACACACCAGACCAACACCCGCCGTAACGACCGCTCCGACAAAACGATAGGCATACTTGCAAAAGCGGTCGCACGCATCGGTCAAGTCCGTAATCTCTTTTTCCTTTTCCAGGGACACGATCATCACCAGATTACCCAGATAGGCAAAGGACTTCACCTGCCTTTTTTCAGCCAGGCGTTCCTCGGCCTGTTTCCGTACCAGGGTAGACAACAGCAACGGACTCATATCTTCCGGAACCTGATTGGCGGAAGTGTGAATGACGATACAACAATAATAAGGTGCGGAAAGAGTAATCTGATAATCGGAAAGATATTGCCCCATCTTCTCTTTTTCCACACGTCCTTCAATCAGCATCGTATAAAAATTCGCCTGCAACAACGGGAGAGATTCCATATAATATTTCTGCAGCATCTCCGCATTTCGCTTTTCACTGACTTCGTGTTCAAGTTTTGCATGCAATTTTGTAAACACTTCTTTGAGTTCAATGGAGTTAATCGGCTTTAAGATATACTCCTCCACTTCCATGTGAACAGCCTCCTTGGCATATTCAAATTCGTCGAAGCCGTTAAAAAACAAAATCTTGGTCTCCGGATAAGCTTCCTTAATCCGTTTTGTCAACTCTATGCCGTCCATATACGGCATCTTGATATCTGTCATCACCACGTCTGGCTCATACTATTCCACCAATTCATATGCCTTCACACCATTGCTGGCAAAGCCGACCACTGAGAAGCCCAGAGCCTCCCAGGCAATTTTTTTAATGATAATCTGCAAGACTTCTTCCTCGTCATCCACCAAAAGCAGCATATATTTTTCCATGTTTTTTCTCCACATACAAATCTCTCGTCGTTACTATTCATAAGCCACAAACAATATCAAAATAACATCCGGTTTATTTCAAGGCATGACACCTGCACAACGACAGCAAATACAACAAATGACAAATAGCGTTGCAGGCATTTAAGCCTCCCTGTAGTCCATTATAGCAAACAGCGACATTTCTGTAAATGCATACAAAAATCTTATATATATTCTTATATTACCCGTTGCCGTTTTTGGCCTGCGTATGTAAGCCAAATAAAAATTACTGTTCCTGTTATTTTTCCCTTTCACCTGGTTTATCTTATACGCCAAAAAGAAGAGCCGAAAATGATCCGGCTCTTCCAAAAAGAAAGGAAAACGATTATTTTTTCTGAACATACTTCAGACAGTCCAAAGTAACCGCGACAAGGATAATGATACCGGAGAATACGAACTGCAGGTTCGTATCGATACCAAGAATCGTAAGGGAGTACGTAAGTGCCGTAAAGATGATGACACCAACGACAACTCCGGAAATCTTACCGATACCACCGGTAAAGGATACGCCGCCGACAACGCAGGCCGCGATGGCATCCATCTCCCAGCCCTGTCCATAAGCAGCAGAACCGGAACCGACCATTCGCAGGCACTCCAGCCAGGAACCGAATCCATACAGGACGCCTGCCATGACAAATGCACCCAACGTCACAAGAAATACGGAGATACCGGAAACGGATGCCGCCTCGGAATTTCCACCGACAGCATACAGATTCTTACCGAATGTGGTCTTGTTCCAGATAAACCATACGATAGCGATAGCCGCCACTGCCCACAGAATGATGGTCGGGAAACCATTCACCTTTGGAATGAAGGTTTTGGGAATGGAGGGCTCAATCGCGCCAAAGGACACACCCTTCGTCGCATAAGTTACCAGCCCAAAGATAATCAGCATGTTAGCCATGGTCGAAATAAACGGATGCATGGTAAATCTTGCCGTAAAGAATCCGGCAATGGTCGTAAATATCGTACAGAAAATAACACAAACGAGCAAAGCCAGAAACGCTCTTCCTATAATCGGAATACCTGTAAAATCAAACACATGACCAAAAACAGCACCGGTATTGATGCCCTGATGCATGATAATGGTCGCCGTCGTCATTCCCATACCCATCATACGCCCGATGGAAAGGTCGGTACCAGTAAGGAGGATCAGGCCAGCCACACCAAGGGCAAGGAACATTCTCGGGGAAGCCTGCTGCAGAATATTCAGGATATTGTTGTAAGTCAGCAAAGGCGAACCCTTTAAAATCGGGGTGATGATACACAACATAACGAAGATGAGAATAATGGCAATATATAATCCGTTTTGCAGCAAAAATGATCTGCGGTTAAACGTATACCTATAGTTCTCCACCCTCTGTGCCCATGATTCCGCAAATGTAAACTTTGACATACGCATCAGATCAATCAGATGATATTCATAGGAAAATGCTTCATGCTTTCTGTCCTTTATTGATTGCAGTTCTCTCTGATATTCCAGCTTGGCATCAAACTGACGGTTCTTATAAACGTAGTTTTCGTCCTTAATCTCCTGGTTATCCGAAAGAGCCGCAACGGTTTTTTCATGTTCCGTTTTTAATTCTGCCAGTTTCTGTTCATATTTCTGTTTGGCGAGCACTTTCTCTTCCTCACAGCTCGCCTTAACCGGCTGATAATATTCATTATCATAGTGTGCTTTCAGGTATGCTTCCGCATCAGAAACCAGTTTTTCAATCTCATCTTTGTTTTTCGTTTCGACTTCCCTGGCCTTCTGCAATTGTGCCTGAAGCGCCGCAACCTGTTTATCTTTTTGATCTGCCGGTAATGTCTTATCCCTCTTAATCCCGTCTATGGTATTGAGAAGAGAGACTGCTTTTTCCGTCCCATCCGCTCTGAGACTGTCAATCTGTTTTTGAATATTTCCGACATATTCATCAATCGGCTGACGCAGTTTTAATTCTTCTTCAGCCGTAAGAATCTTCTTATTTTCACTAGCCATATCCAATCTTCTTCCTCTCTATAAGTATTTTGCGCTGAGCCGCAACAGTTCTTCCTGATCCGTTTCCTTCGTATTGACAATACCCGAAAGGTGTCCATTCGACATAACGCCGATGCGGTTCGTGATACCAAGAATCTCCGGCATCTCAGACGACACCACGATGATGGTCTTCCCCTGCTTGGCCATATTGATGATCAGCTCGTAAATCTCATATTTCGCGCCGACATCAATCCCTCGGGTCGGTTCATCCATCATAAATACCTGTGGGCTGCGCTCCAGCCATTTTCCAAAAATGACTTTCTGCTGGTTACCACCGGAAAGACTGGATATCATATCATCCGGTCCCATGCATTTCGTGTGCATGACCTTGATTTCCTTGGCAGTCGCTTTCACCATCTTCTGATCCGAGAGAGCCACACCAGACTTATATTGCTCTAGGTTGGCGATGGTTGTATTGAAGGTAAGATCTCCTTTTAAGAAAAGACCATTTGCCTTCCTTTCCTCCGTGATCATCGCAAATCCATGCTCCATGGCTTCCTTCACGCTGCTGAAATTCATCAGCTGATCGCGGAAATACACACGTCCCGCCGCCCTGGTCCGCACACCAAAAATCGTTTCCATCAGTTCCGTCCGTCCTGCGCCGACCAGTCCGTACAGTCCAAAAATCTCGCCTTCTTTTACATCGAAGGTGATATCCTGCAAATGCGGTTCATATTTTGTAGACAGATGCTGTACAGATAAAACCACATCTCCAGGAGTATTGTCGACCGGCGGAAACCGATTATCCAGAGAACGTCCCACCATGGCAGCGATCAGCTCGTTCATGTTGGTATCCTTCACATCTTTCGTCATGACCAGATTACCATCTCGCAATACAGATACTTCATCACAGATGGTAAAGATTTCATCCATCTTATGCGAGATGTAAACCATGGAAATCCCCTGGTCGCGCAGCATGTTCATCATCTGGAACAGCTTATCCACTTCCTGCACCGTCAGGGAGGAGGTCGGTTCGTCAAGAACGATTACCTTGGAATGATAGGATATCGCTTTGGCGATCTCACACATCTGTCTCTGTGATACGGACATGTTCCGCATCGGCTGCGACAGATTGACCGTCATGCCCAGACTTCGGAAAAGTTCAGAGGCTTCCCTTTTCATACGGCCCTCATCCACGATTCCCAGTGAGTTGACCGGATAACGTCCCAGGAAAAGATTATCCATGACATTTCTTTCCAGACACTGGTTTAATTCCTGATGCACCATGGCAATCCCATTTTCCAGGGCATCCTTCGGTCCGGAAAAACTTACTTCCTTTCCGTCAAGGAAGATAGTTCCCTCATCCTTCTGATATGTGCCAAAAAGGCATTTCATCATGGTGGACTTACCGGCACCATTTTCTCCCATAAGCCCCATGACGCTTCCGCGCTTTACGTCCAGGTTGATGTGATCCAGCACCCGGTTACGGCCGAAGGATTTGCACATATCTCGTATGGATAAGACGATATTTTCTTTCTTATCTCCCATTTTCATTACTCCTGTATATCAATCATATATAAAAGAAGGGGAGAACGCATTCTCCCCTTCTTTATCCGTTCCTATTATTTCTGTATAAGAATCAGAGAATACTCATCGACAAATCATCTCTCTGCCTTTCTGCTGTCATACAGACAACAGAAGATGGAAATCAGAGAATAATCCCTGTCTTGTCAGAGACTTCTTTTCCTCTTTATCCTACTGCTCCAGAATCGATGTGTAGGAAGCCGCATTGTCTGTCTTAACCATGTTGATAGCGAAAGCATCATACTGACTCGGATTGCCCAGACGGTTCGTGATGTTGGATTCTGTCTGTCCGTCACCACCGATGTATTCTACATCCAGGTTCAGCAGATCATCATAACTCTGCAGAAGCGGCTGATATGTAGAACCTAAGAAGTTATCGGAAGCATTATAGATATCGAGCCATACACTCTTCGTCGCATGCGCGCTCTCATCCAGCTGGTTTGCTACACTGTCATTAATCTTGGTGGAATCCGTGAATTCTGTATAGTTTTCTGCGGTAACTGCCACATTCAATGCATAGTAGGAGCGTTCTTCTTCATTATAAACATAAGTATCATCCGGCAGTACATTTCCTGCATCGTCTTCCGTGCCGATACCGGTATCAATGTCTACACCATCGAGAGCATTACGAATCACGCGAAATGTCAGATAAGCCTGTACATCTGCATGCTGGTTGATGGTTCCTCCATAACCTTCCGCGATGGCTGCCACAGCATCACTGTTTGCATCATAACCGAAGGTAGGAACACCATTTTCATTGGACCATGCGTTAAACATGGACATTCCCATACCGTCATTATTCGAAACAACGATATCAATCTGTTCACCAAAAGAAGAAGACCAGGTTCCGATGGCATTTCCTGCTGTCGCCGCATCCCATGTAGTACCTGCGGAGTTCTTCATCTCCTGAGAAGCAAGCTCACGGATAATGTAAGTCTGTCCGTTAATCGTCACTTCCGCATCCTGTACGATGCTGGAAGATCCATCTGTATTGGTTCCGGTCGGATCACTGTCAATCTCACCATCTGTCTCAACGCCAGTGCCAAGAGCGGAACGAACGCCTCTGGTACGTGCGATGGAATCATTATGACCGATATCACCGATAGCCAGAACATATCCGATGATTCCGTCGCCATTACGGTCGATGGTATCGATATTCGCTTCGATGTAATCCATAACCATGGTTCCCTGCAGTTCAGCACCCTGGTTTGCGTCAAATCCTACATAGTAAGTATCCTCATTATATGCCAATGCTGTCATATCCAGTTCTCCAGTGGAACTGTTGGATGGCTGACGATTAAACCAAACCAGTGGTTTATCCTTATTCGCTACCTCACCACTATCGGAGCTTTCCGCTGCTGCCTCTGTTGCTGCACTCTCTCCGGTATCTCCTTCGCTGCTGGAGCTGCTGGAACTGCTGGATCCACATGCACAAAGAGAGAAGGTCAGCATTGCTGCCATCATCGTTGCGATTACTTTTTTCTTCATCTTCCATTTCTCCTTCCTTTTCGGAAAATGTTCCTGTTACTGTAACAACATTTTCCCTACGTTCTGTTTACAAGGACAGTTTATCTTTGTTTTCGTGATAAATACATAGAATATTTTCCTGTTTTTCTTGAAAATTTGACAAATGTCACAAAAACTATGTTAAACTGAAAGACACGTTCTAAAACGCTTGCTAACACCAGACCTCCAAAAAAAAGAAAAAGGATTGCGATTCCATCGGAATCCACAATCCTTTACAAGGTCAACAAAAATAAACAATCAAGAAAATATAGTTTTACACCCCTGCCAGATGAAATACAACCCCTATCACCGCTGATAAGGCAATGAACACTACCGGATGCAATCCTTTGGTCTTTTTACATACAGAGGAGAAAAAGTAAAGAATCACCATCAAAATGATGCAGGAAATACTGATATCTCCCAGAGAAATCCCCTGTAATGTCGTACTTCCAAATAACACCAGTAACAAAACCGAAACACCAGCCGCCGCGATCAAAGCAGTGGAAGCCGGACGTAATCCATAAAAAGCGGAATTGACATAACGGTTATCCTTAAAAGCTTTCAAAAATCTGGCGACAATCAGAATAATGATGATCGAAGGGGTAACCAACCCCAAAGTCGCAATCACAGAACCTGGTGCGCCACCGGTGGTAAATCCCACATAGGTCGCCATATTGATTCCAATCGCCCCTGGCGTAGACTCCGAGACAGCTATCATGTCCGCCATCTGGGAATACGTGTACCAGCCTGTCTTGTCGGAGATATCATATAAAAAAGGCAACGTCGCCATTCCTCCACCAATGGCAAATAATCCAGCCTTAAAGAATTCATAATAAAGCTGAAGATACAACATCATGACTTCGAAACCTCCTTATTTTTCAAAAAGATGCCGGCCGCAGCCGCAATAATAACAAAAACAATCGGGGAAAGCGATGTCAGAACCGAACCGACAAAAACCACGAGAAAAATAGCCAGCGTCCCTTTGTCGATGACTGCCTTTTTCCACAGCTTAATCACCGCATTAAAAATCAGTACACAGACACAAATACGGATACCTGCAAATGCATTCTGTACCACCGCCAGATCGGCAAAGTTCTGAATAAACGCGGCAATCACAGTGATGATCACCAACGAAGGGAATACAATACCCAACGTTGCCATGATGCCACCCGCAATACCGGCTGTCTTCTGCCCCACAAAGGTGGCAGTATTCACCGCAATAATCCCCGGAGTACACTGACCAATCGCATAATAATCCATCAGCTCATCTTCCGTCGCCCAACCTCGGTTTTCCACCACTTCTTTTTGTAACATCGGGAGCATCGCATAGCCTCCACCGAAGGTCAAACCACCGATTCTGGCGAAGGTGAAAAGCAAATCTAGTAATACTTTCATATCGTTGACTCCTTTCATTCTCTTTCCTATCCCGTTTCAGAATACTCTCAATACTCTCCCGACCTAATTTATCACAGCAAATCTCTCATAGCAATAGTTATTTTGTTCCGTTCACTACGATTCGTTTTGTTCCGTTCACTACGATTCGTTTTCCCTGCCATTCACAGCATTTGTGAAAGCAACATTATTTCTTCTTCACAATCAAATCATAGCTTTCCGCTATCATCCTTTTAATTTCTTCTTCCGGGATGCTTCCGTCCAGAATAATCGTATTCCAGTGTTCCTTATTCTGGTGGTATCCCGGCTGAACTGCTGCATACGTACTCCGCCAGAAATCCCGCCACTCCGGGTCGACCTTCACATTGACACACATATATCCGTTCCGCTCATAGGTCCATGCAAAAGCCCGCTTATTCTTCTTGTACCGGAGCAATACCCAGTTTTCATCATGAAAAGGTGTGTCAATGTACACATCCGGCAGTGTCATTCCATAGTCTAATACTTCTTTTCGTTCTTTCATGTAAATCCTCATTAACCTCACTGTTGGTTGTCGACAGAAACAGACTCTACTACATCGGTGTTCTTACCTCAATCAAATTACCATCCAAATCATAAAAACGCACCACTTTTTGTCCCCAATCATATGCCATCAATCGATTGACGTATTGGATTTGAGGATACATTTTTTCCAGTTTCTCCACAAATACTTCAATCTCCTGTTCCTCAAAATACAACTCACAGGAATTGCTTTTCGGAATAACATCTTTTCCCAAATACTGACTCCAGACTGCTTCATCCTGGAGCACAAGACCTTCTGTCAAAATCATGTTGCTATCGTTGTCAAGTATCGTATCAAGTCCGAATAAGTCATGATAAAACTGTCTTGATTTATCAATATCCTTCACAACAAGCAAAACATTTTTTAATTTCATGATTGGTATCCCTCCATTTTTGTTCGGTCGTATCTTATCTATTTATATTTTGGGGTGTAACGTATCATCTTTAAAATTTCTATATCTTACACCTTATAGTTAAGTATGTTATATTATAAACAGGAAAAGCAATCGCCCACAAGGTGGGTTGACCGCTAAAAGGAAAAATAAAATTCCACCCCAGTAACGTGCCAAAGTTTAGGGGTGGTTTTTCTATGTAAGATTACCTAATATATCATCATCTATATATTTCATCAAGGCATTACTATCTCTACATTCCGCAACAACCGATACTACTGCACATTTTTCCGGAAGAACAATGGAAAGCTGAGAATACTTTCCATCTGCCCTGAAAGAATTATAATTCCCTCTCCAGAACAAATATCCATAAGGTGCATCCTGCTGCTGACGCGTACTCTCCTCTATCCATGCACTATTTAAAATCTGTTCTCCGTTCCATTTTCCTTTTTGCAGATAAAACAACCCGAATTTATGCAGTTCCGAGAGTGTCAGAAATAATCCTCCGGCGCCGAAAGAATTTCCAAGAGGGTCAACTTCCCATGTTGGTCTTTTTATACCAAGCTTGCAAAACAGCCGAGGTATTAAATAAGAGACAAGGTCACAGCCGGCTCTCCTCTGTACTAAAATGCCCGCCAAATAAGGACCGACATTATTATATACAAATTTCGTGCCCGGTTCATACACGAAAGGAATCCTTAGAGCCAACTTCACCCAATCATCCTCTTGATAGAAAGGTCTTTGCGCACCCATTAATGCAGCCTTTTCCTGACCAAGGTACATTGTGAGAAGGTCACGGACAGTTGCTTTCTTTAAATTAGAAGAAGGATTCGCAGGAATATCCTCATGAAATACATCTACAAGCTTTTCGTCTAGAGAAAGCAATCCTTCCTGCACGGCAAATCCAACCGCACAGGATGTAAAGCTTTTCGTTGCAGAATAAACATTTCTGCGGCACTCCTCATCCCACAGTTTATACACTAATTCCTCATCATTTTGCGTCACCTTAAGCCCCAACACAGCCAGGCCTTGGGTATGTTCCTCAAAATTACTAATATTAATCATCATTTTACTCCTTAGACTTATTCAAATACATTACATATTATGAATGAAATATATTTATAGTAAACGACTTTATGTCAATTACTATCGCGCCGATCTCGAGCTTCATAAACAGGCATCAAGAAATGACTCAAAAATCTTTTTACTGGCAGGATTCATATGGAAATCGAATTCCGGATGCCATTGGAAAGCCCAAACATATTTCTGCTTAATATGCCTTACTGCTTCCACTAATCCATCCTCCGACCAAGCCATAATCTCCAAATCCTCACCCAACTCTTTTATAGCCTGATGATGATAACTATTGACGCCCAGATGCTCCACCTGGACTAAATCATACAATGGCGTGTTCCGATTGATGTCCACATCATGCGCAATGTTCGTATACGGCGGCTCCATATGATGTTCCACCGCACTGTCATATTCCGTCGGCAAATCCTGATACAGATTGCCTCGTTGTAAAACATTGATCAACTGAATACCCCGACATATCCCCAACACAGGTTTCCCAACTTCCAATGCTTTTTCATACAATGCACATTCCACCTGTTCTCTCGCCTTACAGGGAATCCCACAAAAGCCTCGATTTATCTCATGATACAGAGAAGGAGAAACATCATGTCCTCCTGTCATGAGCAATCCATCACATTTTTCAAACACTTCCAAAGCGTCTTCTATCGTGCTGTGGAGAGGAAGGATAATAGGTATACCACCCGCATCTTTCACTCCATCCATATAACCTGGAAGCATCCAGATGCTCTTTTTTTCATCATCCCATAAAGGAATCACTGCTATCAGTTTTTTGCCCAATTCTATCACTCCCAAATCTTTTACAAAACAAATCTCTGTTAATCGCCAGTCTGACAAAACTGACTATACTAATTACCTTTCCGCAAACTAGCTGCACAGAATATTTTGCTTCATTCTGTGACATATCCATGATCACAATATCATCAACATCAAGTCCAAGTTTATCCAGTAAATTTTCTGATTCCATCTACCATTTCCTGTTTCATTCTTATAACTCTTCGATATAGTTACTCCAGTATTCCCTTAAGTCATCATCGCATACATATAAATATGTTCCTTTTATTCCTCGTGTCATCAGCACATAATATACATTTTTAATATATTCTAACAATTCCACATACTCTGTTGTTTTCTTACCATTTGTATCAAAATAATTATCCTTACGAACAATAACCTTATTTGCTTCTTTATCCCATCCAATATCTTTTCCCAAAACAACAAATGCATAATTCAAATCATATCCCTGGATGGAATGGATACATCCAACCTCATCAATAGCCTGTTCTGTATGAACCCATCCTTCTGTACAATGATTCCACATACGCTTTACTCCTTGGATTTCAATATCTTTTATTGTATGATTTTTCTTACTAATCCAAGGCCAAGCATATCCTGCCAACATTTTTGACAAGCCATACTCTGATTCCTTCTCATACATATCTTTTTCAAATTTTGAGAAATCCGTATATAACTTAAAATCATAATAATTCGAATCATACTTATGTGTACAATTTCCGGAAAGCATGTCTTGTACAAAATCTATGTAGTCATTTCCTCCCTTCACACGCATCTGTGTGCCTAGTGTAAAATACGCTAAAGCCCGATTATTTGAAAATTCTTCCATCTTCTTGTCAAAACGTTCAAAATCAATCCCTGACGGCCCTACAACTTGCGCACTATCATAAAATAATACTGTGCAACCAGATTGCTGCAAAATCCAATCTAACTCATCAGCCTCCGTAGTCAATCCTAATTTCTCACAATTTTTCTTAAATGATCCCATATATGAAATATTCTTGTATTGATGCAATCTATGTACTTCATCTACAAATAAAATATCATAATGTTTCCTCGTCACATCTGACGGCGACAAAACTTGCGAAGGTGACAACCCATAAATACTCTTAAATATTTGTTTCATAGTCTTTCGCAATGAAATTTGTGGTACAACAAATCCAATCTGTTTACCTCCATATTCTTCACTATCCGCCAAATATTTCATTAAATACACGGCTACAATTGTTTTTCCACTACCTGGCATTCCATTGACTACAACTCGGTCAACCGTACCATCTTTAATTTTGATAAGAATATCCTCTACTGCTTTACGTTGACTATCATTTAATTCTTTATATGGTGAATATTTAAACAAATCTGAATTTTCAATTTCTTCCAAAGAATGTTTCACTAACTTTTCTTTTTGTAATTTTTTCCAAAGTATTTCAAATTTCTCATCATATTCTTTTTTCTTATAATACTGCTTATCAGCAATCCCGGAGTTCTTATTTGTAACTTGAAATAATTCAGACGCCACAATATATTGAATCAATTTAGAATCATAATCAAATGTAACTGACTGATTGAATACCTTCGAGTAAATGAAATGAACTTTATCAAAAATTCTTTTCTCTTTATTGGCTACATGTTGTGCCATTCTAGTCTTTACATGGTTAGACTCTCCTATATACGCTTTCTTCCCATTTTCAAGAATATAGAGCATAGGCCAATTATCAAGATATCCTTCACTGCCATATACACTATTTTTAAAATCGTAATTAGTGATTTTAAACATTTTCTCTCGTTACCTGCTTATTAGCCTTTCCATAAAAATACAGCAACAACTCTTCATCTTCCGTCAAAGCATTAACTAAATATGATTTCACTCACTATTACATAGTATCACATCTGGCATCATTTAAAAATAACTCTGCGGAAATTAACCTTATCATTTTTTATGACGGTTATAGTACAGACATCATCTACCGTCATTCAAACCATTCTTGGATTCACAAGAAAAAATGTAATGAAGGAATTTAGTGCTTGTAATCTAAATGTTGCAAACAAAAAACTTTCCTAACTTCCAGAAATTTGACTTCTAAAAATTAGGAAAGTTTTTCATTCACCGCATACGATAGCGCAGCGTTTTCAGATATGTTTTCAGCTCAGGTGAAATACGCCGGCTTTCTACCGCCTTCTGAATCGTCTTATTATGAACCAATACATCTAATTTTCTCTTTTCAATGTAAGGGAGAACTTCTTTCTCCTGTTTCGCCAAAGCCGTTGCCATGTACCAGGCACACATCATGTTCACATAGTATTCTTCCGAATGGATGCCAGCCACCAATGCAGGCATTTCCGGCATAAAATTATCGTCCAGATAGTTATCCATCAAAAGCTTAATTCCATACCGAATCGTATAAGTTTGATCGCTTTGAATAAATTCTTTCGCTTTTTCATAAGCCTCTTTTGGATACCTTCGAAAAACTTTCGGGGAAAAGAGATCACATGTCGCCCAATTATTAATATAGGGAAGAAACCGCTCTGTCTCTTCCATAGCCGGTTCATAATCCGATATCGTTTCTATCACAAAAGCATGAAGATTATTTTCTTCATAATATGTATGAGGCAAAGTATGCAGAAATACTTTGCCTACCTCTGTTTTCGCTAACCGCCTGGCATATTTGCGAAGTTCCGGCGTGCGGATGCCTATAACCGTCTGCGGATCGACAGTGGGAATCAATTTCTCATGAAATGCCTTATAGCCAAGATCTTGCATAGAAAACAGTTCAGTTCTAATCTGCTCTGCATAATCTTTATTATTACCTTTATCGTTATTATTATTTTCTTTATTATTGTTATTATTATCCTTATTATCTTTGCAATTATCTATGCACATTGCAATCTCCTGTATATTATATTATGTACAATCTTATGGGCAATCGTTCGCACAACGTCAAAGCTCTACTCGTTTTTCAGGAAATCTACGATTCACAGTTGAATGAGTCCATAATCCTTCATCGTCCACAGCCAGAATATCATACACCTGTATTTTTTGCCATTCTCTCGCTTTCCTTCCGGTTTTTTCGTAAATCTGTACTGCCTCTTCCCCTTTCGATTCAGTATAAGGCAGTACCACTGATGTTGAAGGAGTCTGTCTGCCGATTTTTGGCATATCTCCTATCCCTCCTGGTTCTTTACTTTCTTTTCGCTTACAATCAATAGCACCACCTCCAAAAGCACAAAAGAATAGCCGGGATGAAACCGGCTAAATAAACGGAGCAATCTCTTTCAATTAATACCAACAGTAATGGTACGTTTCAGGGTATTTGTTATGTTTGACCATCAGCTCAAATGCCTGTCTCGATTTCCCCGAACCCATATTGGAATTATGTTTTTCATCTTCTTTATTTTTTTTGTATTTAATAATTTTTCCTGTATTAATATCATATTCTACGTGTCCAATATCAGTCCTATCTTCATAGCAATAATCAGCAGCTATAATATTCTTTTTCTTTTCAACATTAAATAAAACGATCATAATATTCCTCTGATTCTTTTCTGTAATTATACTTATTTTGAGCAATCTCATGTGCTTCATAATGTGGCATATTAGGGTGCTCTTTTTTTAATTTCATTTCATATAATTCATGATTAATTAAAGTATAATCGTGTTTTTCTAATGACATATTTTTATCACTAAGCCGCTACCAGCTTTGCGCAATCGCTGCATCTGCATCAAAGCGTCTCCATATTTCTAAATCCTCATCATACAGCGACTTGTCATAAAACAAATAGTTCTTGATCTTTCGAACATCTTTTATATCTACATTTAATCTTTTTGCGATTTTTTCACAATCTGTAGATTGTGCACGTATTTGGTTATAATAGCTTTCAGCCCATTTACAAGATTCTTCTGTATTTGGGTCTTTAATGTTTCTCGCTCCTGATATTATATTACCATTTCTTTTGGCATTTTCCAATGAAATTCTTTTTCTTTCTTCAAC
>JAJQDO010000327.1 GCA_021202175.1 Clostridiales bacterium
CGGGAGCCACTTCTTTTCTTTCCGTGATGCTGGCTCTTGTCATGCGGGAAGCGATTGATTATGCTGTGGCGCTTAATCAGTCGATGTTCCTTACTTGGTGCGGGATTTTCCTTGCCATCATTATGGTGCAGCTGGCCATTCGGGCAGTGATTCGCCAGATGGATGAGAATATCCGGGCGACCCTGGAAAACCGGTTAAAGGAGCATACATATGAGAATATCCTAAACAGCAGCTATAGCGGGCTGAAGGCATATCATACCGGAGAATTGCAGAATCGCATGACGAGTGACGTGAAGATCGTGGCGGACTACGCGACGGATCTGATACCAGGAGCTTTTTCCATGGCGGTACAGCTGTTTTGCGCGTTAGTGGTGCTTCTGGTTTTAGACTGGCGGTTTGGGACACTGTTCCTCATCGGCGGACTGATGATGCTTGGTGTCACCTTTTTATTCCGAAAAAAGATGAAAGGCCTGCACAAAGCTGTGCAGGAAGCAAACGGAGACCTGCGCTCCTGGCTGCAGGAGTCTGTGGAGAGTATCCAGATATTAAAAAGCTTCGAGGCGGAAGACATGGCGGCAAACCGGACCGGGGAAAAAGCGGCAATGCATAAGAAAGCCCGGATGAAACGAAGAACCTTTTCCAACATCTGCAACATTGGATTCGGAGCCATCATGCAGGGCAGCTATCTCTTTGGCCTGGTATGGTGCGGCCTGGGGATTTTAAATGGAACATTAACTTACGGTACGCTAACGGCAGTGCTTGAACTGATCAGCCAGATCAGAAGCCCTTTTGCCAATATTTCCGGTTTCGTGCCGCAGTATTACTCGATGATCGCGTCCGCAGAACGGCTGATCGAACTGGAAAAACTGCCCAAAGAAAGCAGTCCGGGAGAACTGCCCGCCTTTACCGGACTTCATGCGCAGGACTTGACATTTATATATGATGATGGGGAAGAAGAAATCATCAGCGGGGCACATTTTAATATAAAAAAAGGCGATATCGTGGCACTGACCGGTATCTCCGGCATCGGCAAAAGTACGCTGCTTAAACTACTTCTGGGTATTTATGCACCAGTGTCCGGGAAACTCGTTGGAAATGACGGGATAGACATTTCTCCTGCGACCCGTCCCTGGTTTTCCTATGTGCCGCAGGGCAACATGCTGATGTCCGGGAGCATTTACGAGGCGGTGGATTTTCTGCATGTCGCTCCGTATACCAAGGCGCAGAAGCAACGGATCGAGCAGGCATGTGCCATTGCCTGCGCGGATGAATTCATCAAAAACCTGCCGAACGGCTATGATACGGTGCTCGGAGAAAAGGGAGCCGGCCTGTCGGAAGGACAGATGCAGCGGATCGCTATCGCCAGGGCAGTATACCGGAACGCGCCGGTGCTGCTTCTCGATGAGGCAACATCTGCGCTGGATGAGGCTACGGAGCATAGATTACTTAAAAATCTGAAACAAATTGGCGCGCTGACGGTGCTGATCGTAACGCATCGGCCCGCGGCTATGGAGATCTGTAATAAACGGCTGGTGTTTGAACATTCATATATAAGAGAAGTGTAATGCATGGGCAGGAAAAGAGGAAAAAAATGTATAATCCCGAGAAAGAATGTGAAAACCTGATTACGGCCATAAAAATCATATCGGCGAGCAAAGGCTTGTCTCAAAATGCCCTTGCAAAAAAAGCAGGGATTTCCGTCAGTACCTTAAATGGATTGTACAAGGATAAGACCAAACCGACCATGTATACCATATTCAAAATCTGTAACGCGCTCGATATCACTGTCCCTGACCTGTTACAGGGCGGGGAGTTAAACCTGGCAGAGGAAGAGATCGAACTGCTGGCGGCATACCGGTATTTCCCGGATTATAAGAAGAAACAGACACAGATTTTCATGAAAATGATGAAAGATTACGATAGAAAAGAAAAAGATAAGAAAAAAGAATAGAAAAGCAGATAATTCATCCGTATAGAAAAATAGTAAAAAGGAGAATAACAACATGAAAAGCCTTGAAATCACTGTACCAGAATTACCTTACTCTGTAGAAGAAGCGATGAATCAATTGAGAGTCAATATTAAATTCTGTGGCAAACATACAAAGAAGATCCTCATCACCAGCAGCATCCCGAACGAAGGAAAGAGCATTATCTCTGCCTGTCTGTGGAAGATGCTGGCAGAAGCGGGATTTCCGACTGTATTGGTTGACGCCGATTTGCGCGGATCCGTAGCAAAAGGAAGATGGCGTATGCAGGGCACAGGAGAATTGAAAGGACTGGATTATTACCTTTCTGGTCTGTCGGAATATCAGGATGTTGTTTACGCTACAAATGTGGAGAATGGATTCATCGTACCGATTACGAATGTACTGGAGAATCCGTCCCCATTGCTTGAGGCCCCAAGACTTAGCGAACTCTTTGACCGCCTTTCGGAAGACTACCGTTACGTGATCATCGATACCCCGCCTCTCGATATGGTATCGGATGGCACGCTGATCGCCTCTTTATGTGACGGCGCCGTCCTGGTCGTGGGAAGCGGCATGACCTCAAAAAGATTAGTAAAACAGTCCATGCAGCAGTTAGAACGGGCACGCTGTTCCCTCCTTGGTGTCGTATTGAACCACGTGGATGCCAAGCCTCATAAATACTCCAAGAATTATGGCTATGGATATGGCTATGGAAACGGTTACGGTTACGGCTATGGCGAATATTATGGCAAAGAGGATGACGACAAAAAGAAGAAGTCAAAGAAAAAAAGAGCATCCCAGGAGAAAGAATAAGAAATGACGGGGAAATGGGAATATACATTCCTTGTGATAAGCCGGAAATGGTTTGTCACAAGGAATTTTATATATATTATCATATAGATGATCAGAATGGGGTGGGCTTTATCAAGTAAAATGTTTAAGTTTTTTCATTCTCATGGATTGAGAATCCATCTCTTTTCTCATCTCGTCAATCTCCGTAAGTAAATAGTCATTCATTTTCATTCAATCTGTCTCGAACGCATTCTAAGCCAACACAGAGATGTCTCATTTCATGGCACGCAAACCCCAATCAATCCCAATTCATACATCCTGATCCGAAATCAATCATTTCACAGATTGGTCATTCGAAAAACAGAACGACCATTCGAAATTTAGAATGCAACAAAATGCAACAGTAATATGGAAAAATGTTGCATATATATTTTCTTTTGGTTTTATTGAATTCTAAAAAATAAATAGAAAAAATGAGAAAAATAGAGATTTTAAGAGAAAATTAATAAATCTTCCAAATTCGTTAAAGTTAATCAATATGTTTATATTTCGCATTTCAATTCCATTCACTTTGTTTGACAACACCCTTCGGGGGAGACTGTCCGACAACCACCCCATAGGGGTGTAGATTGAAAAGCTGAATC
>JAJQDO010000005.1 GCA_021202175.1 Clostridiales bacterium
GGATCTATAAATATGAATGCAGATAAAGACTAATATTTGAAAAAAGGGGCTAAAGGTAGAGGTTGATAAATATTAAAAATATGTAAAAATGGATATTTATAGAAAATTACGAACAGGAGACGGATTTAGGACTAAATTACTGGCGACAATTTGGGACAAAAAAATTTTCGTGTTGAACATTGAAAAAGAATAGAATATAATTGATTTTAAATAAAATTTACAAAAATTCTTTAAAAACGCAAAAAATGGAATGATAAAATTGATTTATTCAGGGGGAATCTTATTTGAAAAAGAAAAAAGATGAAATAACGATTCGTTCAAGTGCGGCGGAGTATCTAACATATGTTGCTTCTGTAGGCGACCAACAGGATAGCATTGAGATGCGTTATGAAGATGAAAATATATGGATGACTCAAAAAATGATGGCTACATTATATAATGTTGGTACGAACACTATAAACTATCATATAAAGAAAATATTTACGGATAGCGAGTTGCAGGAAGATTCAGTTATTCGAAAATTTCGAATAACTGCTACTGACGGGAAAAGCTATAGTACTAATCATTATTCGTTAGAAATGATTATTGCCGTTGGTTTCAAAGTAAATTCTGAGCGTGCAGTGCAGTTTCGTAAATGGGTCAATCAGATTGCCAGAGATTACACCATAAAAGGCTGGGCAATGGATGAGGAACGATTGAAAAATGGTGGTTCCGTACTTACAACGGAGTATTTCGAACGATTGCTTGAACAGATACGAGAAATTCGTTTGTCTGAGCGTAGATTTTATCAGAAAATAACGGACATTTATGCCACAGCGCTTGATTATGACCGTACAGCAAAAACAACGAGGCTGTTCTTTGCAAAAGTACAAAATAAGATGCACTATGCAGTACATGGACATACAGCAGCTGAACTTATTTATGAGCGTGTTGATGCAGAAAAGGAACATATGGGGCTTACCACATGGGCAGCGGCACCTGAAGGCAAAATCGTGAAGAGTGATGTAAGTATAGCAAAAAATTATCTTACGGAACAGGAGATGCGTTCATTGGAACGTATTGTGTCTGCATATCTGGACTTGGCCGAAGATCGGGCGGAAAGGCATATACCGATGACGATGGAGGATTGGTCGAAGCGTCTGGATTTATTCTTAATGGCAGATGATAGAGAGATTCTACAGGACGCAGGAAAAATCACAGCAGAGATTGCTAAGGAAAAAGCAGAAACGGAATTTGAAAAGTACAGGATCGTTCAAGACAGATTATTTATGTCAGATTTTGATAAGTATATTCTGGAATTAGAGGAAAATACAAAGAAGTAAAACTTTAGTTAGGGTCAACAGACCGTAGACCTTATGACAAAAAAGAGGTGCGACAATGATATATTTTACCAGCGATCTGCATTTGGGACATCAAGGAATTATCACGATGCAGGACCGTCCTTTCAACGATGTGGAAGAAATGAACCGGGTACTTATCAGAAACTATAATGCGTTTGTCCACAAAGAGGATACGGTTTATATCCTGGGGGATATGTGCCACCATCTGACCATAGAGCAGGCGAATGAACTGATCGGTAAAATGAACGGGAAAAAGATTTTGATCAGGGGAAACCATGATAAGAAATATGACGAGAACCTGTTTGACGAGATCAGTGATTTTAAGACAGTATCTTTAAACGGCATATATTTCGTACTGATGCATTATCCCATGCTGTCGTGGCCGAAAAAGGACAGTGGGAGTATCCAGCTGCACGGGCATATTCATGCTGACATGGATTATAATCAAAAAAACAGAGAAGAGGGTATATTGAGATATGACGTAGGAGTGGACGCGAATCAGTACTGCCCTGTATCTGTACAGCAGATTGTCGGATTTTTCAAAAATTAGCGGATAGCCTGCAGATTGAAAATCATAAAACGCTATAGATTATATCAAACAATACTTGAAATTATTTCAAAAAGGATCAATATAGGAATATTATCATATTCCGCGATCACATTTTGGCCATTTTGCTTGCAATTTGCATTTCTCTTATTCATATCTTATGTTATAATATTCGTATTTACTACGATTTTATGAGAAATCGCATGATAATGAGAATAATAGAACAGATTTCCAGATTCTCATATATCAGATGATGAAAAGATATATCAGGGGGAAAACAATGGCGAGGAAAAAGATGGCTGCAACCAGCTTTGAGGAGAAAATATGGGATGCTGCGGATGTCCTGCGGAGTCATATCTCCGCTTCGGAATATCGGAAGATTGTCATCGGGCTCATTTTTTTATGGTATATTTACAATGCTTTTGAGGAAAGGTATGAATTACTGGTCGAAGAAGGATACGGATATGAGAACGATCCGGCAGCTTATACAGAAAGAAATGTTTTCTTTGTGCCGGAAGTAGCCCGCTGGGATACGATAGCGGCTGCAGCCCATACGCCAGAGATTGGGGTTATTATCAACGAAGCGATGAAAGCAGTGGAAGAGAGTAATCCAGAGTTAAAAGGCATTCTTCCGAAAAACTATGCGGACAGCGACATCGATAAACGTGTGCTGGGAAAGGTCGTTGATATATTTACAGATATGGATCTGGCAGATGCAGATACGGAGGACAGTAGGGATCTTCTCGGGCGGACATATGAATACTGTCTGATGCAGTTTGCGGCAAATGAGGGGACAAAAGGCGGGGAATACTATACGCCATCCAGCATCGTAAAGACGATCGTGGAGATCCTGCATCCGTTTTCGAAGTGCCGGGTGTATGATCCTTGTTGTGGCAGCGGCGGTATGTTTATCCAGAGTATGAAATTTGTTCAGGCACATAGCGGCAATATGAACATCTCCGTGTATGGGCAGGAGTCCAATGCGGATACCTGGAAGATGGCAAAAATGAATATGGCGATCCATGGGATAGATGCTGATCTGGGGACATCTCATGCAGATACATTTTTTCAGGATATGCATCCGGATCTGAGCGCGGATTTTATCATGGCAAATCCTCCTTTTAACACTTCCGGCTGGGGCCAAGAAGAACTCGCAGGGAATAAACGCTGGAAATACGGCGTTCCTCCAGCGGGAAATGCCAATTTCGCATGGATACAGCATATGATCAGCCATCTTGCCCCACATGGTAAGATCGGGCTGGTGCTCGCAAACGGGTCGCTGACCGGTCAGTATAATGGTGAAGGGAAGATACGTGAGAACATCATAAAGGATGATTTGGTGGAAGGAATCGTCGCCATGCCGCCGCAGCTTTTTTACCGGGTATCCATCCCGGTCTGCCTGTGGATTATCGCCAAGAGCAAGAGACAGAGAGGGAAGATTCTTTTCGTCAATGCGCGGAATATGGGATACATGGCAGACCGGCGGCACCGGGAATTCACAGAAAAGGAGATTACGAAGATTGCAGACGCATTTTCTGATTTTGAAACCGGCACCTTGGAGCCGGAACTGGGATTTTGCGGCGTGGCTACGTTGGAGCAGGTGAAAGAGAATGACTATATGCTCACACCTGGCCGCTACGTAGGCCTTCCGCAGGATGAAGATGACGGGATTCCCTATGAGCGGCAGATGGAAACGCTTTCCGCCGAGCTTTCTGAGCTTTACAGAGAGTCACATGCCCTGGAAGAAAAGGTCCGTGAGCAGCTGGCGGCTATTGGCTATGAGATATAAAACATTTTATCATGATAGAAGATAATTAAGATACAGAAGATACTGAGACTTGGGAAGAAACGATGGCAGGATTATTGGGAGATTACATAAAGATAAATCATGGATATGCGTTTGACGGGGATATGATCACGACAGAAGATAACGGGACCGTGCTCGTCATGCCGCGGAATATCGCGAGAAACGGTGGATTCCAGGAAAATAACTGCAAATTTTACACGGGAGATTATCCGGACGCCTTTGTGTTAAGACCAGGCGACCTGGTCATCTCGATGACAGATATGAGCCGGGAAGGATATATCCTGGGATGCCCTGCCTCCATACCGTCTTCGAAACGGCGGACGTATCTCTTGAATCAGGGCATCAGCCGGATCGACGTGGTGCGGGATGATGTGGATAAGCGGTATATTTACTGGTTCATGCGCTCCCCGTATTATCATAAGTCGGTCGTGGCGTCATCCACGGGGTCGGTCATCCGGCATACGAAACCATCCCTGATCAACAGGATAGAGGTTTCCTTCCCCTGCTTAGAAGAGCAGAAAAAGGCAGCATCGGTACTTGATGCGATCGAAGACAAGATGCGGATCAACCACAGGATGATCCGGAACCTGGAAGAGCATGTCCTGGCTGTGTATAAAAAGAAATTTATTCACACGGATAATGGCAGCCATAAGGAATGTTCCCTCGGAGAGGTTTTTCACGTTTTTATCGGACGCACGCCGCCAAGAAAAGAGCCACTGTGGTTTTCCACAGATCCAGCGGAGATTCCGTGGGTCCTGATCTCGGATATGCGAGAAGGGGAGCCTTTTATCAGTGACAGCGCGACACATCTTACGCAGGAATCCTTGAAAAGATTTCACATCAAGATGGTGCCGGATAATACGGTGCTCCTGACCTTTAAGATGACCATCGGACGGGTCGCTTTTGCAGATGGCGTGCTTGTTACAAATGAGGCGATCGCGCATTTCATATCCGACAGAAATGATATCAATGAATATCTGTATTGTTACTTGAAATATTTTCCGTATGAAGAATTAGATACTTCTTCTACCATAGTAGCGGCACTTAATAAGAGGACGATCAAAAATATGCCTTTCATAATGCCGGAAGAGGAGGAGTTGAAAAGATTTCACGAATTTGCGGAGCCGCTGTTCCGGCAGATAAAGGTTATCCAGAGGGAGAATGTCAGATTACAGAAATGCAGGGAGACCCTTTTGCCCAGGATTATGATGGGAGAAGTGGATGTGTCAGGAATCAGGATTTGAGTCTGGTGCTGGACAAAAGTACGGTAGGAGAAAAAACAGCTTTGCAGTTGGAAGAGGATGCGGTCCTGCATATAGAATATTGTGCCAGGACACTATATATAGGAAGAACAGGGAAATGTGGAACTGTTTTTGAAAAATCTGAGTATAAAGTAGATTAGGGTAAAATGGAAAGGAAAGCCTTTCTGAAGACGGCACTTGAAAAGCTGGTATGATTAGGAAAAACGAAAACAATACTATGAGAAGATATGCAATAAAATATGTGATTGATGATAAGCGTTGATGATAAGATGAAAAATGGAATGTAGAAATAGTTGACAGGAGGTATATTTTGTGAAGATTAAAAAACTCTCTATGCATAATTTTATGCTTTTCGGAGATGTTGAAATAGACTGGTCTCCAAATATTAATGTGATCTGCGGCGAAAATAGTACAGGAAAAACAACACTGTTAAAAGTAATGTACTCCGTTTTAAAGCCTTTGGGAAAAGGTTTTAAAGAGGGATATACGAAGGAAACAGAAGAGAAAATATATGTTGACAAGCTGCAGGGAGTGTTCCGCCCGGATAATATGAAGATAGGACGTTTGGTAAGCAGAAAACAAGGAAGTAATCGCACGGAATTTTCTATTATAACAAGTACTGATCAGCATGTTTCTATCGGATTTGGAAATCGACAGGAAAATCATGCAGAAGTGAAAATCGGGCAGGGAGATTTTTTTGAGAACTTTGATGTCATCTATATTCCTACCAAAGAAATGATTTCCACAACAGAGCATTTTGCAGCATTGTATGAGGATTATCATATTGATTTTGAGGAAATGTATTATGATCTGGCGAAATTATTGGACCGTCCCCTTTCTAAAGGAGCAAGAACAAATGAACAAAATGAGGTTCTGAAAAGTTTTGAAGAGATTATGGACGGACAGATTATTCAGAAGGATAAAAAGTTTTATCTGAAGATAAAAGGAGAAGGAGAATTCGAAATGGGACTGCTTTCCGATGGTTATCGGAAGCTCTCTATGATCGTTTACCTGATATTATCCGGAAGTCTGAATAAAAACACGATATTATTCTGGGATGAACCGGAGACAAACATGAATCCTAAAATGATCCGTCCAATTGTGGATGCTTTGGCCGCCCTGGCTAAAATGGGGGTGCAGATTTTTGTGACGACACACGATTATTTTGTACAGCAGGAATTTAACATGCTCACAGTATATCCGGAATTGAATCTGGGAGATATGGATATTCGGTTCATGTCTCTGTATAAGGATGGAACATCAAAAGATGTGCAATATGAGATGAAAGAGACGGCATCTGATCTGGAACATAATGCAATCATGCAGGAATTTGATGCCATGTATGATAGAGAGCAGGAGATTATATATGGAAATTAGGGAAGAAAGCAGAAAATGATTATAAGACAGCGTTCAATGCTGTGATAGAAGAGGCGTACTATCGGCTGGCGATTCCGAACCGGGAGATTCGTAGAGTTTTCGCCGCTCAGATAGAGAAATGATTCATGACCAGAATGGAGGGAGAATCTGATCAATATGAAACGTAAAAGATACAGTGCCGGGGCCGTCAAGTTATCCTTCTGGTTTATGGAATTCCGGAAAGTTGTCGAACTTCGGACTGAAGGCAGATCCTATGAAAATATCAAGCGGCTGAGTCAGGAGGAGAATCTTTTTGCTGCTCCTACCCCGGCAAGGGCAAAACAGATATGTAGTACAGTCTTGACGCGGGTGCAGAGTCTGGATGACAGCTTTTACCCGGTGTTCTTAGAGAGTGATCTCTCGACACAGAAGCTGTTTAACCTGGCTGCCATCATGGCAAGCGATACGTTGTTTTTTGATTTTGTATATGAAGTTGTACGGGAAAAAATGATCATTGGCAGTAATGAACTGACAGACAGTGACATCCGGATTTTCTTTAAGGACAAACAACAGCAGGATGAAAAGGTTTCAGGATGGACAGATGTCACACTGACCAGACTGGGGCTCTGTTATAAGACCATGCTTTATGAAGCGGGCATGACGGATAAAGCAAAAGAAAAAAGAAATATTTTCAGGCCGATCTTAGACCCGGTTTTTGAGCATTGGCTGAAAGAGAACGACATGGGGATCGTTGTAAAAGCATTGGCGGGGGTGAGATGATGGCAGACAAGGTGAATTTCGCCGAAGGCGGAAGAGATGGCAGCCTGGGCCATCTGGCAGCACGGTTGGACGAAATGGAAAGGGCAATCCGAAAGCCTTCTTTCCGCAGCAGCAGTGGTCGGGCGAACGAAGTGAATTACTGGATTTTTGATTATCCCCCGGAGCAGGAACTGGAAGTTCGGGAGCGAATCTCCTATCTGAAAAATAAGAATCAGAAAGGAGCGGACGGGTTTGAACTGGTTGTTTTTGACTTGTATGATATCATCATAGACTTCCTGATCGATAAGAAATTTATGGATAAGTGTTATGCTTTTGAGCAGAAACGTGGGTTGGAGCGGATCACGAAAGCGGTGAACAATTCCATGAAGATTAACGATGACGATAGTTTGATTGTTCGTTATATTAAAGACCACACACCGGAGAATGCGGTCGTGTTTCTGACCGGGATTGGGAAATGCTATCCCATTCTGCGTTCTCATAAGGTACTGAACAATCTGCATCAGGCGTTTGTCAGAGCACCTGTGGTGTTGTTCTTCCCCGGAACCTATAATGAACAGGAACTGATCTTGTTCAATGAGATAAAAGATGACAATTATTACCGGGCTTTCAAGCTCGTGCGCTGAAGATAAGATGTCTGTGTGAAAATAACGGAAAGAGGTATTGAAATGTTGATTAAAGATATGTTCCGTAAGGAGATTGACCGTGAGATTCAGGGTGTGATCATTGTAGGTCAGGGAGAGGAGACCAATGTCTCGCAGGAACTGGAAGAGTACGTTGTTACCAGAGAGCTGCAGCGCCATTTTGCAGATTTCTACGCGGCTTATAAGAAAGGAATCGTAGGTATGACGCCGAAAATGGGCGCGTGGATCTCCGGTTTCTTTGGAAGTGGTAAATCACACTTCTTAAAAATCCTGTCCTATCTGTTAGGAAATAAAATCGTAGGCGATAAGCGGGCACTGGATTATTTTATCGAGGATGAGAAGATCGTGGACCGCATGGTGCTGGCAGATATGAAGCTGGCAGCGGATACGCCCACCGATGTAATCCTGTTCAATATCGATTCTAAAAGCGATTCCAGCAGCAAGCAGGACCGGGATGCTATCGTGAACGTCTTCCTGAAGGTATTCAACGAGATGCAGGGGTTCTGTGGTTCCATGCCACATCTGGCAGACCTGGAACGCCGTCTGTCCGATGAAGGGAGGCTGGAAGAATTCCATTCTGCTTTTGAGGAGGAGTATGGGTCGGCATGGGAGGATTCCCGACAGGACTTCGACTTTATCCAGGATACCGTTGTGGATGTCTTGTCTGATATGGATTTCATGAGCGAATCTGCTGCAAGGAACTGGTGTGAGAAGGCTGTGGAATCTTATCAGATCAGTATTGAAGATTTTGCAAAGTGTGTGAAAGCTTATATAGATAAAAAGGGGAATAACCATCATGTTGTATTCCTCGTGGATGAAGTGGGTCAGTATATCGGGGATAATTCTCAGCTCATGCTCAACCTCCAGACGGTAACGGAAGAACTGGGCAAAGAGTGCAAGGGCAAGGCATGGGTCATCGTGACGAGCCAGCAGGATATCGATTCCATCACACAGGTGAAAGGCAACGACTTTTCCAAGATCCAGGGCCGTTTTGACACCCGCCTTTCTTTATCCTCTGCCAACGTGGACGCTGTCATCAAAAAGAGGATCCTGGACAAGACCGATACGGCAGCACAGTCCCTGCGCTTGTACTATGACCAGAAAGCAACGGTCGTTAAAAACCTGATCGTCTTTAATGACGGGGTGGAAAAAAAGCTCTACTCTTCCGCGGAGAATTTTGCGGAAGTCTATCCCTTTGTGCCCTATCAGTTTAATCTCCTGGCCAGTGTCCTGACTTCCATCCGCACCCATGGTGCATCCGGTAAGCATCTGTCGGAAGGCGAACGCTCAATGCTGGCGCTGTTCAAGGAATCAGCGATGCAGCTGATGAATGAAGAGACCGGTGCCATCGTGCCGTTTCATAGATTTTACGATGCTTTAGAGAATTTCCTCGACCATTCCCATAAGGGTGTGATCGGCCGGGCTTATGAAAACAGCCAGATCAATCCGGAAGGCAAAAACAAGGACGTGTTCGCCATCAATGTCCTAAAGACGCTGTTCATGATCAAGTATGTACTGGAGATCGAGTCCAATCTGGACAATATCACCAGCCTGATGGTGGAACATATCGACGATGACCGCATTGCGCTGAAGGACCGTGTGGAAGAAGCGCTGAAAGTCCTCATGCGGCAGATGCTGGTGCAGAAAAACGGCAATCTCTATGTGTTCCTGACCGATGAGGAACAGGAGATCAACCGGGAGATCGACAGCCAGAATGTGGAAATGGCGGAAGTGATCAATAAAGTGTCGGAGCTGATTTTCGAAGATATTTTTAAGGAGAAAAAGTACCAGTACCCTGCTTTTGGAGGCCGCTACGCTTTCTCCTTCAATCAGACGGTGGATGACAGACCGTATAAATCCAACCAGAAATATGCCATCGGCCTGCGTATCCTGACCCCGTGGTATGAAGGTGGTATGGACGATGCTACCTTGCGCATGATGTCCGGCCAGGGACGTGAGGTGCTGGTGGTGCTGCCTAATGATGCCGCTTTTCTGGAGGAAATCCGGGTTTATCTGAAAATTGAGAAGTTTCTGCGGTTAAATACTTCCACGCAGCTGACGAAGTACGAGACCATCAAAGAAGCCAAAAGAGTAGAAATGAGGGAACGCAACGGCAATGCCAAGCTATATTTGACGGAAAGCTTGAAAGATGCCACCATCTATGTCAACGGCGATGTGGCTCGCGTGCAGGCGAAGGAAGTCACAAGCCGTATCAACGAGGCCATCGGTCGCCTGGTGCAGACGGTTTACCACAAGCTTTCCTATATTGAGGCAGCGATGAGCGAGGCGGATATTTGGAAAATGTTCAAGACGGGCAACCAGATATCACTCGAGTTATCGGGTGGTACGGAGACCAACAGTCATGCCTTGGACGATGTGTTAAGTTTTATCGCTGGAAACTCCCGGATTCATATGAAAACTTCCATGAGGACGGTGAAAGACCGCTTCATGAAAGATCCCTATGGTTTTGTAGAAGACGATGTCTACTGGCTTGTAGCCCGCCTCTTTAAGAGGGGCGACCTGGCATTTACTGTGAACGGAGCCAGTGTGACCCTGATGAATAAGTCCGGGGAAGAAATCATCGGCTATATCACCAAAAAAGCTTTCGCGGAAAAACTGTTGATGGAGGAACGTATCCGCGTCTCGGAAAAAGATAAAAAAGCGGTACGGGGTGTAATGAAGGAATTATTCCAAGACACTTCTTCCGCGGAGGATGAGGACACCATGATGAAGACCTTCCAGCGCTACAGCGAGAATATGTTACGGGAGATTGAACGGCTGGAGCCGGAATATCGTACTTATTCCTATCCTGGAAAAGAAGTCCTGAAAAAAGGGAAGAGCCTGCTGCAATCGGTTCTTCAGATTCAGGCACCGCTGGAATTCTTCCAGACCATTTCCAAAAATCAGGATGATTTTTATGATTTTGCCGAAGATTACGAGCCGGTAAAAGCATTTTTCGGCGGGGAGCAGAAGGAAATCTTTACTCGCGTATTGGATGTATTGGACATTTACGAAGACAGCAAGACTTATATTGTGGATCAGGAACTGGAGGATGTGGTTGCCCAGTTGCATTCCATCGTGCGTAAGTCCAGTCCTTACAGTGATATACCGAAGCTGCCGGAGCTGCGAGAGAAGTTTACCACAGCCTATATGAAGGTGCTGGATGCGGAATCTGGGCCGGTTCTGGATAACATCGACCAGGCACGGGCCAGAGTACTGGAAGTTTTAAAAGGGAAGGAATATGAAGCTTCCAAGCGCCCGCGTTATCTAGACCAATTTGCGGAAATTCGAGACGGCGCGGAACATTGTAACAATGTTTCTCTTCTTCGTGGATTTGCGGATAAGGCGGATGCGTTGAAGCTGCGCCTTTTGGATGAGATGGATGCTTTGGATGTAGAGATCGCCAGGAAAAAGGCAATGGAAGAAGCCCGTCGCCAGAGAGAGTCGGAAAAGAAGCAAGACGTTTCTCAAGGTGGCTCGCAGACTCAGGTCGCGGAACCAAAGATAGAGTACAAAGTCCGGAAGACTCGCAACATTTCCATGAAGAAAGTGGCAGGGACATCTTCCTGGCGGCTGGAAAAACCGGAGGATGTGGAACGGTATGTGGATGAACTGCGAAAAGCACTGCTGAAGCAGCTGGATAAAGATACAATTGTGAATGTGGAGTTGTAGAATAAATATAGTGAATCAACAATCAGATTTTTATTGGTTAAAAGATTGGTTATTAGAAATGATGAAAAACCAATTAACCAATCATTTTAGGTATACTTAGGATTAAAAACTGATTAAATGACAAGGATTTATTTTAGTTATATATTATGATGTACTGGGAAAGTCAGACAGGGACGTCGATGGCCGTGTTTTTGAGAATTTTATATTGGAAGTCATTCCGAACATGTTAAAAGAAAAGTATTGGTGTAAAACACAAATGGGGATTAAGGAGATAAAATGAGAGAGGTATACTATGGGGCTTTTTTTTTAATATTCTAGGAGGCGGTGTAGCAATCACCGGAGTAAAGAAAATCAGACAGTCTGTTGAAAAAGAAACTAAACGAAAAAATACCGTTTGTCATTTTAATGGAGATATTTCTAAAGAAGAATTTTATGTCATGGCCAAGCGTGCTGGGAAAGGAATTCAACGTATCACGAGTCTATATGCAGAAGGTACAATGGTCTACGGAACTGTTCGTTCACAGAGTGGTATCTCAGATCGGTGTTTTAGAATTGATTTTAATGACTATGGAAATTTGACCGGTACTTATAGGATTCCAAAAAATATTGATGGCTCGGATATACCTAAAATTGTCGCAGATCGTATAGCGAAACAAATTAGGGATTATCCAGAAGTCATTGATGACTCATTTAATGATGAACTCTATCGAGAAGAAGTTATGGAGGAGCTTCGAGTACAGGCGAAAGCATATTGCCCATACTGTGGGAAACAGAACCAAAATAAGGATGCAAAGTTTTGCATGTATTGTGGAATGAGATTTCATATTTAGCGATTAGGGGGGATTATTATGAGCCTGTTGGGGAATATTGCTAAAAAGGCTGTAGTTAAAACAATAAAAAAAGAGGCTGAATATGGATTTATCAGTCATGTAGAAAATACACGTTCTGTTGATGCGCTGATAAATAAAAGCACTGCAAATTATATGCTGTTTATCAAGAAAAAGAGCTTATCTATTAAGCGGGGATTTACTGTTTATGATGAGTTAGATAATAAGAAATATATTGTTAAAACGGATTCTCTTACATTTGGTTATCCGTGTATACGCCTATATGGTACCGACAATCATGAGATAGGAAATGTTGAACTCACATCAAAGGAAGGTATGGGTACTTATACCATGGCCCTTGATGGAAAAGTACTCGGAACTCTTAGACGGAAGATGTCCTTAAAAGTCAAATTGGAACTTAGCTTTAATAATTGGAAGCTTGAAGGCAACTTTATGCAGAATACTTTTACTGTTACGGATAAAAGTGGAAATGTGGTTATAAAATTCGATGATGCATTTTCTTATCGTGATACATATGTACTTGAGATAAATAACCGTGAACACGAGATTATCGGTCTTTTGTTAGTCATGGCTGTAGAACTTGCACTCCATGGCAATGATTAGCTACTGATATACTTGGTAGGTTTTTATGTATAAAAAAGCATTATGGGATAAAGAAGGCAACAACATTACATGGATTGATGCAGTGGAACGTTGTTTACAACAATCAGGACATCCTATGAGGGTCAAGGACATTTATGAGTACTTGTTGAAATACGTGATAAATGAAGTTCCAAGCACTGCGAAGACACCTCAAAATACGATATCTAATACACTCACTACACATCCAGATGTATTTTATAGAAATGAAGAAGGTGCCTGGGAGCTTGTAAAAAATCAAAGTCCAGACTGGAATGTGGGAATGAGTGACGATGATGACGGTTTTCCGGAAGGTAAAATGTTATTAGCAAAGCATTTATACCGTGAAAGGAACAAAACCTTAGTAAAAAGAGCAAAAAATCAGTTTATAAAAAGCCACGATGGAAAATTGTTTTGTGAAGCTTGTGGGTTTAACTTTTATAAAATCTATGGAGACGTGGGAAAAGATTTTATTGAAGCACACCATATGAAACCTGTATCAGAAATGCGGGAAGGGGAGAAGACAAACATAAGTGATTTGGTGATGCTGTGTTCCAATTGTCATAGAATGGTACACAGGATTCGGCCATGGATTAAGGATAAAAAGGAATTAAAGAGAATGGTGATGATTACAGATGTATAATTTGTAAATAGTGTTTACGTCAAATCTGAATATACTTATAAAAATTATAGAGGATTTGGAAAGATAAAGCATTCATCGGATAAACAGATATTAGTTTGGTTATTGTCTTAAAAATATTGGTTAGGACAATCTAAGATAGTCATTTAGACAATCCATTGCAATATCAGGACAATGAGATAGCGATATATTTCAGAGTTTGACTATGTAGTAAAATAAGATAGATCGGAGTGAAAGCCATGCCTGATGATAAGAAGGTTATAATAAAGAAGTTTGCTCATGGAGTAAAGGATATTTTAGGTGAAAGTCTGAAAAGGATTATCTTATATGGTTCTTGCACTCGGGGAAATTTTGATGACAGTTCCGATATTGATATCATGATCTTGACCACTCTTACGGATGTAGAAATAGAGGATGTAGAAGGAAAAATCTTTGATCTGGCCTTCGACTTTATGATGGATTATGGAGTGGATATCAGTGTTATCGTAAAAAATGAAGTGCATTTTAATTATTGGCTGGGAGCAGTGCCTTTTTATGATAATGTTCAAAGAGAGGGCGTGGTTTTGAATGGATAACAGACAGAAAAAATGAAGCAGGTATCGTTTGAATGAAGCTGGAGACAGTCTAAGGTGGCTTATCAATGTTTGCAGGAAGGGATTTGATTAACCGCTCATATTATGCTGCTTTTTATGATATAAAAGCTGTACATGCTTTGGAAACAGTAGACTTTAAAAGACATAAAGATGTTATGGCCTATTTAATAAGGAATAATATATTGCAAAGAAAACATTTCCAAGAGAATTAGGCAGGCGGTTAGGGACATTAAAGCAACTGTGGGAAAAGAGCGATTATGATGATTTTTATATTGCATCAAAGAAACAGGCAGAGATGTAATATGGGACAGCAAAAATGATAGTCAATCAGATAAAAGTTTATTTATCCAATATTGTAGATAGACATTTTTGATGCAGTGTAAATGATCAGCTGCGTTATTAAAATCATAAATATGAAACTATTAGAAAATAATGATAAAGACAGAGGATAAAAACCATGAATAAAACAGCCATTAAAAATTTTGCAATCTGGGCACGGAATAAGCTTATTGCCGATATCAGTTATCGTGCCGGGCTGATGGGGATTACGGAGAACGGTATCGCTGAGCCCTTGCCACAGTCCACGGGAAGGACGGAATTTTACGATATTGGCACCGCCGAGCCATATTCTATTAGCGACCATCAGGTGGCACAGCGTGGTCAGTTGGTGGAAGCGATTCGTCATAAGGAGCAGGACACGGACTATAAGACCGCCTACAATTATATCATGGAGGAAGTAGCCTATACCTGGTTCAACCGTCTGATTGCGGTACGTTTTATGGAGGTTAATGATTATTTGCCTTCCCATATCCGAGTACTATCCTCTGAGACGGGTAAGCTGGAACCTGATCTGGTCACGACGCCTTTTGACGCGGATTTGTCTTTCACTGCTCAGGAAGAGGCTAATATTATCGAGATGAAACAGGACAACAAGCTGGATGAGATGTTCCGGGTGCTGTTCATCAAGCAGTGCAATGCCTTGAATGAGATTCTGTCTGCTCTTTTTGAAGTGACCGGGCATTATACTGAGTTGTTGCTGAACCTGTCAGTCATTGATCAGGATGGGGTGGTCTGGCATTTGGTGCATGATATTGACGAGGCAGATTTTGATGTGGAATGTGGAGGTCAGGTGGAAATCATTGGCTGGCTGTACCAGTATTACAACACGGAACCGAAGGATGAAACTTTTTCTTTACTGAAAAAGAACGTAAAAGTCACGAAAGAACGTATTCCTTCTGCGACTCAGCTTTTTACGCCGGATTGGATCGTGAGATATATGGTAGAGAACTCTCTGGGTAGACTGTGGCTGGAGGGGCATCCTAATGATAACTTAAAATCCGGGTGGAAATACTATTTGGATGAAGCAGAGCAGGAACCGGATGTACAGGAGCAGTTAGAAGAAATACGCCAGGAGTATCGGACATTGAATCCGGAGGACATCCGGGTCATTGACCCTTGCATGGGTAGCGGCCATATATTGGTCTATGCCTTTGACGTGCTGATGCAGATTTATGAGTCTCAGGGCTACACCCAGCGGGATGCTGCCCAGAGCATTTTGCAACATAATCTCTATGGACTGGACATTGACGAACGGGCGGCACAGCTGGCCTATTTTGCCGTGATGATGAAAGCTCGGCAGTATGACCGACGTATTCTCAGTCGGGGGATTCAACCCCATGTGTATGCCATTGTGGAAAGCAATGGCTTGAGCAGATTGTGGTCAAAGGACAACAAGGAAATGCGGAAGTTGTTCGATGTGATGCGGGATGCGAAGGATTTCGGCTCCATCCTGACTGTTCCCGTGTTGAATTTTAATGACCTACGTCAATACGTTAAGAACAAAGTGGAGGAGATTGATCAGTTTGATATGGAGAGCAACAATCTTCAGGAGCAGTTACCTCAAATGTTGGCGCTTGTCGACGTTGCAGAAGTATTGGCAGGAAAATATCATGTGGTGGCTACCAATCCACCATATATGGGTGGTAGCAATATGTCCCCTTCTTTGCTTTCTTATGTTAAAGAAAATCATAATTCGACAAAGGGAGATTTGTATGCCGTTTTCATGGAACATAATCTCAATCTGCTAAAACGTGGTGGTTATGAAGCTATGGTAACTCAACATACTTGGATGTTTATAACAAGTTTTGAAGCATTCAGAGAAAAAATCTTGAATTATAACATTGTTAATATGGTACATCACGGGTCACGGGCGTTTGAAGGAGATGTAGGCACTATAGTCCAAACGGTTTCATTTGTCATTAGAAACATAAACTTGTCAAATTATTTTGGAAAATATGTTTCTCTGCTTAATTATGCCTCGTCAAATAATAAAATGCAGGCATTGATGAACCGTTATGCTCCTATTTATGAACAAAAAAATTCAGCGTTTGAGTGCGTTCCAGGGAAGAATATTGCCTATTGGCTTGACTCTAAATTGCTTAATGCTTTCACATACGATAAGATTGAAACATTGGCTATATCTGATGGGCAGACCAAGACAGGAGATAATGATAAATTTTTGAGGAGACTGTGGGAGGTTGATTCTCATAAAATTGGAAAAGGGAACAAATGGGTTTATATCGCTAAGGGTGGGTCTTTTAGAAAATGGTATGGGAACATTGACACGCTAATTGATTGGTCAGATTCTGCCCGCAGACATTATAAAGCAGACCACGTGGCAAGAATTGCACCTGAATACATATGGTTTAGGCATGGCTTTGTTTTTAATCATATAGCAGAAAGTAGCAAATTCGCAGTGCGGGAAATTGACGAAAATACTCTTTTTGAAACGGCGGCTCCAGCTATCTTTATAAATGATGAGAAAAAATTGCTTTATATTATGGGCTATTTAAATACATGGATTGCTCGTGAAATTATCATCGCCTTTAATCCAACATTTAATACAAATGTTAGAGATATTACTGCTCAGCCAATTAAATGGGGAACAGAGGAGGATGTTCAATATATTGATGAACTCGTTTCAGATTGTATTAATGTATGTAAAAGGGACTGGGATTCGTTTGAAACCAGTTTGGATTTTAGACGACATCCTTTAATTGCAACGGGGAAAATATCTGATGCTTTTAGAAGATGGGATACGGTCTGTGATGAACGAAACAGTCTCCTTATGAAAAAAGAGAAGCAAATAAATGATTTTTTCACAAGTTTGTATGGATTACAATCAACATCGATGGATTCATCTATTTCTTTTGCGGAACTATACAAAGTCAATAAACGTTCTGATGTAGTGAGCTTAATATCATATGCAGTTGGTTGTATGTTCGGCCGTTATTCTCTTGATAAAGATGGTCTCATTTATGCAGGTGGTGACTGGGATAATGGTAATTACTGTAGCTTTATTCCTGACTCTGATAATGTCATTCCCATTACCGATGAGGAATATCTGGAAGATGATATTGTTTCTCGCCTGTGCCAGTGGCTGAAAGTGGTCTACGGCGAGGATACGCTGGAAGAGAATCTGGATTTTATTGCCAGCGCCTTGGGGAATAAAGGCAAAACAAGCAGAGAAATTATACGGAACTATTTTCTGAAGGACTTCTTTAAGGATCATTGTAAGATTTACCAGAAGCGCCCCATTTATTGGCTTTTTGACAGCGGCAGGCAGAATGGTTTCAAGGCACTGATCTACCTTCATCGCTACAACGCTGACACAATCGGCAACCTGCGCGTTGATTATCTACACCGGATGCAGCGGGTCTATGAGAGTGAGATGAACCGGATGCAGGATACCATAGACCACTCCGGCAACGCTCGTGAAGTGGCACAGGCGACGAAGCGCAAGGAAAAGTTGCAAAAGCAGCTCAAGGAATGCCGGGAGTACGATGAGAAAATCAGCCATTTGGCCTTAAGCCGCATTGAGCTGGACTTAGACGACGGTGTGAAGGTGAATTATGAGAAGGTACAGACCGCACGGGATGGGAAGAAGTATCCAGTGCTGGCTAAGATTTGAGGGAAACGTCAAATGGAATATATTGCTAATTGGATAACTAATCATGGCGATACAACTGATTGGTTGATGGTTTTAATAACCTTTATATATGTTGTTGCGACTGTGATAATATGCCATTACAATGGGAAAAGTGCCAAATCGGCGGAAAAACAAGTTGCTGAGGTCATTCATCAGCAAAAACAGAATGTTAGAATTCAGTTTTTAGATAAAAGAATTGAGATAATATCCTGTTTTGATGATGTAATCAACAAATTGATGAATGATTGGGAAGTGGATATCCAGGATTCATTTTTCGGTTCTCTGATGAGTAATAAAATAAAAGCATTGTTTGATGATGATTTTGTGAGTTTTCATAACTATCTTGGTAAAGCAGTGAAAAAGATAATTATATTAAATGGCGACTATGATCACGCAGAAAGACGTGGTGATTGTAATGGTAGAAGCCCTGAAGATATTAGAGTAGAACGGGAAAATTTATGCGACGAAATATTAGAAAAATATATTGTTGAAAAAAATAGGATTTTCGACTTGTATATTAGTTGTGACGAGTAAAAACGAGGTATCAGTAATGGCAGAACTAAACCTACAACAAATTATAGACCGTCTGAATGCCGAGTTCACCGGTGACACCAGGAAACTGGTCTTTTGGTATGACGATAACGCCGACTTTGCGGAGGAGATTCAGGACGTGGTGCTGGATAACGCGAAGGTGTATTTCCTGCGCCCGGATAACCAGTTTTACACGAAGTACCTGCTGGAGCGTGAGGACACCACCACCAACTATTTGATTTACGCTCCCTTCCCCAAGCCGGATGTGAGGGAAAATCATCTGGAAGACATGTTGCTGTACTCCCGCCGCTTTTATGCGGACAGATCATCTCTGTTGTGTGTGGATTTGGGTATCTCTGAGAAGTACAAGCCGGTGATTGAGAAGTACGTCAAGTTCTTTGGCAATAAGGAACGGACAAAACGGTTTTACGATTTGGAGATCGAGCGATTCAATGAGGAAACCATCCTGACAGGGCTGATCTGTGCCATTTGTCAGACACGCATCTGCTCCTTTGAGGAGGCTCTCCGGGTGATACTTACGGAGGGGAAGATGGAAGAAAACGCTTATCTGGCAGAGATGGAAAAGTACGGTCTGACCGAAGCGTTCTGGAAGCTCTGTGAGCAGCAGTTTGGCTACAAGGGGAACAGCCCAGCAGGGGCAGGGGCAAGGCTGCCGAAGGCGTGCAGCGCAGAAGGTGGCCTGAGCCATACTGACACGGATCCTACGTTGGAAAAGCTGCTGGTGACGATGTTCGTGACCTATACGGATAAGTATGTCCAGGCTGCTTTGCCAAAGGCATGGAATACCTTCGTGTCTGTGAAGTCGGGGAATATCATCGCATTTTTGGATAGCCTGATGAACAGTGCTCTGTACCGGGAAAATTACGACGCGCTCTCTGACCGCGTGGCTGCCGAGCTGAATGTGGACCCGGTTTTTGCCGGGATGCAGGCGGAAGATCTGGTAGACTGCGATACGTTCCGGATCATTGACAGGACGATTATCCGATGGCTGGTCGGGCGGCTTGTGGCGGAGGATACTGGTGCAACGCTGAGTGGGCAGGATATCCCGCAAATATGCGAAAAACGGATGAAGCTGCACTTTGGTAAGCAGAATGAGGATCGTTACCTTATGATAAAGAGCGCCTGCCAGATGATTGGTGCCAGCAATTATCACTGCCCAGATGGGTTTGCAGGTATCATCAAAAACTATCAGGAAAAGGAATATGTTTTCGATCAGGAATACCGGCATTTTTATTATCATTACGACAGGATAGATGATACGGAGGATTTTGAGCAGCTGAGGATTCTGGTGGAAAATATTTATACAAATGAATATTTATCAGAACAACTTCCGAAATGGAACAAAGGGTTAAAGGAACCGAACAGTTTCGCGGAGTTACCTCTGCAACGGAATTTTTATACACGTTTTGTGAGACCGGCCATGGAAAAGGCACGCACGGTGGTCATCATTTCTGATGCCATGCGTTATGAAGTGGGACAGGAACTGTTCCTGCGGATGAAGGATGATCCAAAGAGTACGGTCAAACTGAATACGGCCCTCAGTGTCCTTCCTTCTTATACCCGGCTTGGGATGGCAGCGCTGCTGCCCCATCGCACGCTGACCATGACGGATGATTATAAGGTGCTGGCTAATAATACGCTTTGCGATTCCCTGGCTGGACGGCAGACTGTGTTGCAGAGTTACTGTGCTGCCAGTGCCTGCGTCCAGTTTGACGAGATCAAAACAGCAAATAAAACAAAGTTGCGTAGTATCTTCACTGGGAAACAGGTGGTTTACGTTTACCATAATCAGATTGATGCCCGTGGAGATAAGGCAAATACGGAAGATGAAGTCTTCGTTGCCTGTGAGGAAGCTATACAGGAGATTATGGACTTGATCCGGCGAATCTCCTCCAGTGCCAACACCTATCGTTTCCTAGTTACCGCTGATCACGGTTTTATCTATAAGCGTGACAAGCTGACGGAAAGCGACAAGATTCGTCTGGACAGCAAGAAAGCGTTTGTGAATCGTCGATTTGTGGTTGCCAGAGAGTCGGTTTTTGATGACGGCATCCAGAACATGTTCATGGGTCAGGTTTTGGGAAATGATGATGAAAAGTTCGTCTCCTTTCCTGTGGGCAGTAACGTATTTAAGGTATCTGGAGGCGGAGCTAATTATGTTCATGGCGGGTCATCTCCACAGGAGATGCTCGTGCCGGTGATTGATATTAAGATGGAGCGCGGACATATGGAGACAAGGCCGGCACAGATCACGCTCGTTTCCATCGTGCAGAAGATCACGAATCTGATCGTTTCGATGGACTTTATCCAGTCCGACGCCGTGACAGATACGGTAAAGAAAGCATCCTACAGGCTGTATTTTGTCAAAGAGGATGATGAAAAGATTTCCAATGAGAACATCCTTGCCGCTGACAGCCGGGAAAAAGATGCCACAAAACGGATGACCAGGCTGCGCTTTACCTTTAAGAACCAGAAATATGACCGGACCAGGCAATACTATCTGGTTGCCTGCGATGAGTCTACCGGCCTGGAGGCTTGGAGGCATCCGGTGATCATCGATCTGGCATTTGGGGACGATTTCGGTTTTGGATTTTAATATCCTGCATATACCGCAATCGCATCATGACTACTTTGCTTGCGGTTTGCATTTCTCTTATCTATATCTTATGCTATAGTATTTATAGATACTATAATTTTGTTTGGGAAAGGAGTAACATGATTAATAGATTTACTTGTCATAATTATAGGAATATTCAAGCGGACGACATGACTTTTGAAAAAATAAATATTTTGATTGGCCCAAATAATTCAGGAAAGAGTAATTTTATTAAAGCACTCACTTTTTTTTCAGAGATGTTGAAGAATGCTGACGATGGAAACCTGAAATCCTCTTTTCTCAATGCAGTGGCACGCAATGGATGGAATCATTCTTTATGTAATTATGCCGATGAAAATGACTCAATTTCATTTATTTGGGATATTGATATAAATGGTGAGCCGGTTGAATATCGGTTATCATATGGTGTCGGTAATACAGTGGAAAAATGTAACATAGTCCTGGAAGAGTTGAATTCGGTTCGCCAACAGGAAAAATATGAAAACGATTTCAATTATTTCCGGTGCCATGATGGAAAGATTGGGTCAGGTTATTTTTCTACTGCTATAAAAAAAGGGTATAAAAACAACAGACTGTCCTTTAACATCGACAGTAAAGAAACTATAGTTATGCAGTTTAAGGATATTCTTTTAAACAATAAAAAAATATATGGCAGTGAATTGATTCGTGTGAATATTGCGCAGATTTTATATCAATTACAGGATTATTTTGAAAGAATCCATATTTATTCCAGTGCTTACCTTGACACTAAGAAGATGCGGAAGCCGGCAGATATAAAAAATACGGATGACTTTTTGAACGAGGATGCTTCGAATTTTATCAATGTATTTAATAAATATAAAGCGGAAAATATTACATGGAAGGATACATTCGAAGAACGGATGCAAGATCTGATACCAGGCTTAAAAACTGCAGACACAGTGATGGCCTATGATAAATTGATTTTTAAAATGGTATATGATGATGCACAATACGATTTGTCAGACATCTCGGAAGGTACATTAAAAGGCTTGGTTTTAAACATGTTGATTAATATGCCTATGGGGAAACCTGGTTCTCTTCTGGCTATTGATGAGCCAGAAACAAATCTTCATCCGGCCTGGCAGAAAGTCATCGGAAATTGGATTCAGACATCCGATAATTTTAAACAATTTTTCATTAGCACGCATTCGCCGGATTTCCTGGATGTGTTTACGGAAGAGTTCAAGCTGGGAAATGTAGCTGTTTTTGTACTTGATAATGGTAAGGATATTAAAAAGATAAAATATCAGGATATTGCCGATGAACTGGGAGACTGGGAATTGGGAGATTTGTATCGGACAAATGATCCGGCATTGGGAGGGTGGCCATGGTAGAAAAAGTTGCATGTTTCTTGACCTGTGGCTATATGGAAGCAGGAGCAATGCAGGCATTTTTAAGAAAAATGAATACAGCATATGATTTTAAACAGTATTTACCCAATAAGACCATAAAGAAAAAGGGAGACCCAAAGATAATAAATCCGGAAATCAGTGGCATGACAGGAAAAAAGCTATTAGATAAAATATATTCTTTATGCCGAAAGTATAGAAAGGATATTATCCAGTGTAAGGCAATTCTTATTGAAGATGACTTAGATGGTAGATTTTTTAAATTTTCTGAAGAAGAAATAAAGCAATATAACCAAGCTATTATAGATAAAGTCCACGAAAGTCTGGAGGTAGAAAACATACCTGTCATACTGTTATATGCATCTCCCGAAATAGAAAGTTGGTTTATTGCAGACTGGGAACATGGGTTTGGTTGTCTTTATAATGATAAATCGATTGTTGACGATTTGAATCAAAAAGCAGGTGAATTTTTTACATATCACTTGAAACAATATATAGATAAAAAAATACTAAAAGAATACGAAAGAGATATTGAGGAATATGGCTGGTTTAATGGTTCATATATAAAACTTAGCGACCAGATTATAATTGCTGTCCAGACGGATGTAAAAGAATACATTCAGTCTCTTCCTAAAGTAAATGCAGATTATGCCGAACAGATTGTAAATTCCAGAAAACTTTACTATTCTAAGAAATTACATGGGGATCGTATGTTGAGAAGAGTTCAGCCTAGTATAATTGAGAAAAAATGTAAGCGATATTACAAGGATGCATACGACGAAATTCGTGATTTGTGATAAATGACGATTATAAAGATGGAATATAGAAATAGTTAACAGGCAGATATATTTCGTGAAGATTAAATCTACAGAGAAGTATGAATAATAAGATGAGATGGTTAAACTGTAAAGTTTCTGTAGTGGATTCAGATACATATGATAGAATGGTTCACAGAATTCGGCCTTAGATTCAAAACAAACAGGAATTGAAAAAAATTGTAATGGCTACAGATGCATGAATGTGAATTTCGTGGATATGTGAAAGGTAAGATGTCGTGGGTGATAGAAATAAAATGTCAATTGAGAATGTTTCATGCATAAAGGTTTCTGCTTTTTATGAGTTAGAAAAGGGGTGTATAGAAGGAC
>JAJQDO010000051.1 GCA_021202175.1 Clostridiales bacterium
ACAAAAAAATTCTATTTTTGAACAAAAATAGATTCTATTTCGTGAAAACAGCACAAAAAAGAAGATTTATTTTTGGTAAAAATATGATAAAATATTGTAAAGAGGTAGTTGGATGGGAAAATATATGAAAATTATTTGCAATATATAAAATAATTGAAATGTCTCCAAAACAATCAGGCGGAAACGCAGACCGGCAGACGTTCCAAACGGTTTCGAGGATAGGGTATCATAATTTGACAACACATTACTATTCACGGAACGTGAACAGTAACGACAGCACCTCAAATGGGTATAAAAGGAGCGGCAGACAATGAGTGACACTACAAAAGGCGGTTATAGGCGAAAAAAGGAAGTGACTTTAACAGGGATATTCGGGGAAAAGGCTTTGGATGAACTGCTGCGAAAGCTGGTCAGTGCAATAGGAACTTCCTTTTTTATCATTGATTATAGAGGGCAAGTCGTAACCGAACGAATGCTGTATGATGGTTATTGTAAAGAGGGGTGTCTGAAAGCCAGAGAATGCCAGGAATGTACGCTGACATCTGCCTTTGCCGCCGCAAAAGCGGCTATCAAATGCGAACCATTCCTTTTTCACTGCCCGAATGGGCTGGTAAGTATGGCATTGCCGGTGATTGTAAACGACCAGTACCTGGGTGCGGTCATCGGGGGAAGAACACGCTGTCCGCAGGCAGACTCTTTTCCTGTTCTTTCGGATTACGAGCAGACGGCGAAGCGGGAAGAAGACGCCGAACTTTATGAGATGATTCCGGTGATGTCCCGTGAAAGAATTATGGCCATCAGTGAGCTGGTGTTCACTTTATTGAAAGAGATGGGAGATAAGGAGACCAGTGAGCTGCATATGGCCTCGATGGAACGGCAGGATGTTCATCTGCGCGATATCCGCAAAAAGAATGTTCGGTTACAGCGGGAACTGGAGGAAGCACAGCAGGAGAATCGAAAGGCCAAGATTCTCCCACAATTTTTGACCAGTCTTTTGGGGACGGTCTCTAATTTCGCTATCCTGGAAAAAGCGGAAAAGACAGAGGATGTAATTTCAAATCTTTCGAGCATCTTCCGTTATTATGTAAATGACCAGTCTGACCTGGTCTCTGTGGAAAAAGAACTGGAGCAGATAGGATTGTTTTTAAAGACCTGGAAGGCACAGTATGGAGAGCGTTTTGATTACGAGATATGCTGCACTGAGATGGCTCGGTGGAAAACGATTCCTGTACTAAGCATTTTCCCATTCGTGGACTATATCATCAACACCGGCCTGTTGCCGGCTGCTTTTAAGGGGAATCTTCTGATTGAGACGGAAGTGATTGGAGACAGACTGGTGATATCGATAGAACTTCGTAATTCAAACTATCTGCAACACCGGTCAGAGCATAAGAAAAATACGGTTTCCATGCTTGATGAAAAAACGATTGAAGAGCAGATGGATAATACAAAAAACGCCTGCAATACCTGTATGGGGAAGACTACAGTGTTTTGGCGCAGCCGGATAAGGTAACCATTGATATTCCGGTAAGTGTGAGGAAAGAAGGGAGTCCGTCATGATAAATGTGATGCTGATCGATGGAGAAACATTATTTCAAAGAGCCTTTGCTGAGATGATCGGAGGCATGAAACAGTGCCGATTCGTTGGCGTGGCGGAGAATGGCTGCGACGCGATGAATTTGCTGAATGTGTATCATCCACAGATTATATTTGTGGATGCGTTTTTGGGAGAGGAAAGCGGAATAGACTTATGCAGGAGGATAAAAGATAGATTTCCTAAGTCCGTGATCTATATTTTATCGAATTACTGTAATTTTTCTCTGATTCAGAGCGCCATGAAGGCCGGCATAGAAGAATACTTATTTAAGCCATTGTCCAGAGCCAAACTGTCTTCGCTGATAACTCCTTTTGAAAATATAGAAAAACCGGAGGCCAATGATGAGGAAGAGATGCTTTTTGCCGCAATTCGCGATAAGGATTACAGGCGGGCACTGCATATGGCTGATAAAATGGCAGGGATCCTTTTTAAAGAGGATGATGTGGACAGGCGAAGAGAACAGATGGAGACGCTGGCTTCCAATATGTTTTATCTGGTGCCGGGTATGGACATATCGCAGAAGAATTACTACCTGCAAAAATATGAGCTTTCGAATCAGACGCTGAACCGACGGATTTTGAGCTGTAACTGGCTGATGCAGGTCATCACGGAAGTTTTTCGCCAGAACTGTGTCATGAAATATGTACATATGAACCAGGTATACCAATACATAGAGAATAACAAAACCCGGGAGATTTCTCTTACCGAGTTGTCTGAACAGGCAGGAATCAGTGGCGGATACCTGAGCCGTATCTTTAAGAAATATTATAATATCAGTGTGGTGGATTATATTCATCTGCGCAAAATTCATCTCGCCAAATACTATATGGCATCCAGTGAGATGAATATTTCGGATATATCCTTTTTGCTGGGATATAGCGAGGCGGGCTATTTTTGTAAGATATTTAAAAAATACGAGGGGATGACGCCATCCACTTTTTGTAATCAGTATATAAAGCAGGAAAAGTGTAGATGAGAGGGTTACACAGGGGCTGTCCGTTGGGGCAGCTCCTGTTTTATGTCTGTTTTTATGTCATTCCTGAAAGATGGCAGCATGAGAATGTTCTGAAAACAGGCGACATAGAACAGAGAAGGCAGAGACCATATGGGCTGCTGCCTTCCCTGAATATTGGTATAGAATACTAATGGAACGTCCACGGATTTGACGTTCGCAAAGATTCGTCTTCAATCCGTGCCAGAATCTGTGGTCCGTGATCGAGCAGAAAATCGCTCCGGCTGGAGGAAAGCTGTCGCTCCTGCAGGTACTCGATACATTTCTGGCAAAGATTTTCCACGATGAAAATCGCGTAGTTTGGATTGTCATCCAAAGAAACCAGCACCAGATGATCAAGCTCTCGGGAAACGTATTGCCCGAGGATGGGGAGGTGCCGCAGGCTTTCCTGTTCCCGTTTATAATAAGGCTTATAAATTTTATTGATTAGATGAATCAGAGAGCATATGTGCGAGACAAATGCATCCCGCGCGTGGGCAGCGGCGACATAATGATTCCTTTTTAGAGAGCGGGGTAAATTATATTGTCCGCTTTGTGCGATCTGCATACATTCCGCTGCCATTCTCTTTAAACGGACATCCCGCGGATAATGTTGCAAGAACCCTGCCCGTATCTCGCTGAAACATCCGAGATGGTCCATGAATACCCTTCCGTTGGTGGCCGTTGAAAGGGGGATGTCCTCCATTTGCAGCCACAGTCGATTGGTTGCCGGAACTTCATGGAGGGACAGATATTTCTCATAGTAGTCTGCGAGGGT
>JAJQDO010000158.1 GCA_021202175.1 Clostridiales bacterium
CCGCTTGCCTTTTTGTTAGTTCTTTTAGGGCTTCTGAGGAAGAATATCATCCTGATCAGGCTCTGCAAACTCATCTGTGGTTTCAGACAGCTGCTCTGCTTCATTAAAAAAGGACAACTGCCCGGGGATTTCCGAGAGCTTCTCTGTGTGGCGGCCAAAACGCTGTTGGTTCGCAATCCGGATCTGCTCAATCAGACTGTCGATGTTCTCATTCATCTTAACCAGCTGTTCCTGCTGAGAAAGAAACAGGGTGACAAGCTCCTGCCTGCTGAAGTTATTCAGTTGCTCAACGGTATACTTTTTCTCCATGATGGCCGCTCCTTTACTGGCTCCTATTATACCGCAGATGCTGAAAAAAAGCCAGTTTCCGGGGCTTTAGCCTCCCGTCATTTTGACTATGGATGAGAGCCGCCAGAAGGGTTTTGCAGAAGTGAAAAATATTATATTGTCAAAGTTCATGGCCTTTTGCCATCGTTTTATCCTTCGCCCACGCGTAAGCGGAATCGCCTTGCTTGAAGCGACGGCGGCAGGATGCGTCTGCACCCATAAATGGTGAAAAAAATTCTCTGTTTTGCACAAACGCATCAATACACTTTGGTCGGATGAACTTCCTTGATCTTTGGATTCAGAGGGTTCAGGCCAAGCATGAGATAATGGAATTGTTCCTCAGTCAGTTCAGCAGCTTCTTCCTGTGTCCGCGGCCATGTAAGCGAACCGCTCTCGAACCGTTTGTACAGGAGGAGAAAACCCTCACCCATCCAAAGCAATCCTTTCATGCGGTCCGAACGCCTGCCGCAAAACAGGAAGAGTGTCCCCTGCTCAAAAGGGTTTTGATTATAGCGGGCACCAATGATCTGTGCAAGCCCGTCGATCCCCTTTCGCAGGTCAACATATCCTGTCGCAATAACGATGCGGCGGATTTTTGCCGCATCCTCAAGCACAGCCGAGGACCTCCCGTATGACTGAGGCCATCAGTTCCGGTACAGCCTCGTTTGAGAAGGCGATAGATGCCTTGCCGGTCTTAACAACCGCTGTCGGTTGGAAGCAGTTATTGTGACTATCGGAAGATTCATTCCCAATACGGAAGGGAATTTCAGCGAATGAGACGGGAACTTCTGGTTCCGAGGCGACTGTGGCAACGGCATTACCTGTGCCTGCAGGCTGGATTATGGAATTGGAAGCGGACTGCTCGTATGCAAGCCTTCGAATCTTTCGAAGCCAGTAGTAATAAGTTTTACTGCAGATCCCATTATCGGTAAGCCACTGTTTAGCGCTCTGCCCTTCGGGGCGCGCCTGGCATTGCTCGACGATCTGCATCCAGTGGTTCAAGCGTATCTCATGAGTAATTTTATCCATTGTATACCTCCTTGAAAAAACTATTAGTTTTTTGAGTTTTTTCAAGTATGCCACAAAATCTAATCTAAAACTAGGCGAGTGATTTGACACTTACGAAAACACTTGCATTCAGATTCATATGGCATCTGCGATGCAAGTGTTTTCCCGTTTTTCATAAAATCGTTTCCGTTTCCATTCTTCTCCGTCAAAATCGCTGATAGATACGTCTTAGGATGCACCCATTCTAAGGCGATCGTTAGATTATATGGGAACTGTGCAGATTTATAAAAATTTATTAATACACATCCTCAAAATAGTTATCATAAGCTTCCTTGTAGCTTGCATGAACAACATTTGAAATATCATCTGTCCACTTAGCTATCTTCCATTTTCCATTTGTCTTTTTCAGTTTTATCGTAATTGTTTCGCTAAACTTTGTTTTATGCATTTTTTTATAATACTTTGATATTTGTTGATATACATATTTATCTACTGTTGCATTCGAGGCGTTTGGATGGTCAATCATATAATCAACCACTTTGTCAAAAGCCTTCTGATATACATAGTAGGCATATTGATATTTACACCATACTTTAACAGTAACAGTTTTTCCAGATACCTTGACGCTCTTGATTTCATATTTCAGTTTCTTGTTCATCTGTTTTATGAACTTCACTGTATATTTTTTGGTTACAAACAACTCTGTCTTATTTGGATTTACAAAACATGCCTTCATTTTTGATGTATCATATTTTTTCGCAGCCTTAAAAAAAGTATTTACCGTCTTCTTTACTTGCGCTTTGTCCGATGCAGCTTCTAATGTAGTGGAAGGTACAAATAGCAATACTGCAAACAAAAGAATAAATATCCATAAGTGTTTCTTCATAGTCTTTTCCCTCCTAATAATCCTAATAAATCTCATTGTTTCTATGCCTATATGACACCTATCATAATCAATTAACAAACGTGCAATTCCGTTTTTTTGAAAGACGCAAGAAATCTCACTGTTTACCAAAGTGGTACATAAACAATATATACAGTACCGCTGTAGTCTCAGCTCCTTTTATCCTTATGCTGCTATATGAAAAGCTATTCCGCAACAGGATGGAATTATATTGATTTTCCAACTATGTTTTTAAGAAATGACGGCCGTTTGCCATCATCCCCAACTGCGAATCACTCTTCTCTCCTCTCCTGGCTTCTCCACATAAAGGTCCAATCCATATACTTCCATACTGAGCAGTTTGTCTCCTTTTTCTTCTGCCTCTTCCTCATCCTCTGTGACGAGCAGCACTTCTTTTTCTGTGCCCTTTTTGATTTCCAGAACATACCTCGACTTAATGTGTTTATCTTTCATGCCGTCAACGACCTCACAGATCACACTGTCCCCAGCAGTGTAGATCACTTTCACGGTGAATTTCCGTTTCAGTTTATGCCTTATCGCCCCGCCACTGTTTGTCCCTGCTGCTACGGTATACACGTAGAATTCGCCACATAGCCGACTTTCCCGAGCCCTTTAATGACGACTTTGATTGCCTCCGAATCATACGGATTATCTTTCTCCTTGATACATTTCAGATGTGACCGATTTTAAAAGGCTTTTTGCCATAGTAATGATTGATGCCTGTTACAGTAATATACAGGTTCTTCATAGGTTTTGCTCCTTTCCTGTGTCATTTTTATTTTATTATAGGATATCGCATATAGGAAAATACAGATTAGATTTTGATTTGGAAAGAATTGTCGTAAATCAGAGACAAAATCCGCCCAAATCTATATCTGGACGGATTAAATCAATTATTTGTTTGTTATCGTTATCAGCATTGATATTAATTTACGGATTACAATCCCCACAAGAAGGTTACTCTTACCATTATATCAATTCCTGATTAAATTGTAGTAAAAGAAACCACCGGGCAAGATACCTGCCCAGTAGTTATCTTTTTCTCATTTAATCGTCACTTTCGCGCCACAGTTTGCTATCCTGATAAATTTTTTCTAATTATTTTAGAGTT
>JAJQDO010000101.1:0-6997 GCA_021202175.1 Clostridiales bacterium
ATTATTCAACTATAAAATGCAGTTCAAAAAGGTAGTTTAGACACCCAAATCAAATTTTGATATCATAAGAGAATATCGCAATAGAATATTATAATAGATTCCTGTTTCTCACTCATCCATATCATAAAGAGAGTCCATACTCTCCCCAGCTTTCAGGTTCTGCGTTTCGCCGCCGATGACAACCGGGAGTTCTCCGAGATTTTGCGCGTCGGCTTGCACTTCTATCTTCTCGTTCGATACGGTAACCTGATAGCCCTGGCCATGCCACACGCAGTGGAACCGCACTTCTTTCCACCAGGGGATAAAATGTGGGTTAAATTCCACATAATCCTGCTTCATCTTCATTCCGGCCACGCCGCGAACTACGGCCATCCAGGTGCCTGTCGCGCAACCGGAATGAACGCCGTTTTCCGTGCCGCCGTGCATGTTTTTGAGATCCATCTCTGCCGTTTCCATCAGATATCCATAGGTGCTTTCCGGCATATCCATATCAGCAAAGCATATAGAATGAACACAGTAGGATAGGGAAGAGGCTGCCTCACATCGGCCCTGATAATAGTCCAGGTTTCGCCGATATACCTTCTGGGACAGGGGCAGGTTCTGATATGCGAAAAGCATCAGCACATCCGGCTGTTTGATGACCTGGCTCTTGTTATAAAGGCCGGCCTGCTTCATCTGCGTATATCCGCTCTTGCTTCCGCCCTGGACCTCCAGTTCTCTGGAAAGGTCAAAATATCCGTCGAACTGCGGGATCATTCCGGTCTGCTTTTCAAGAGGCAGATATAATTTTTCCGCGACTTTCTGCATCTGGTATAAGTCTTCCCCTGTAAATCCAATCTTAGTCTTTAAGGAGTCCAGATTTTCTCCATATTGCTTCATCAGGCGCAGGGTATCGGCAAGCACATGCTGTACACTGTAATTGGTATAAGCATTATTGTCCACGTATGGATGATGTTCATCTGTTCCTGTAACCTGGAGAATCTCATAGCGGTCTTTCTCAGCATTCCAGATGACGCGGGACGTCCAGTACCGGGAAACCTCCATCAGGATTTCCATGCCATACTGCTTCATGAAGGCGTCATCACCGGTACAGGTATAGTAATTTAATACGGATAATGCCACGTCGGATACACAATGTATCTGCATAAATGGATGACGTACATCAATCCACACGGTCTCCTCGCCGGTCACGCCGGTGGTAAATGGGAAACGCGCGCCCTTGCATCCTTCTTTGATTGCCAGTTCCCGCGCTTCTTTTAAATGCGAATAGCGGAAAAGGATGTTGTTTTTGCTGTATTCCGGCATGGTCTGCTGGAATACGGGCGCCTGAAAGATTTCCGCATCCCACCATACAAAGTTGTTGTAGGTCTCGCCGGTCAATCCCTTGGCGGAAAAGCTGTGGACATAATCATTGCGCGCGATGGAAAGCAGCGTATGATAATTGCTGAAGCGGATGGCCCGGTCCGCCGTGTCGTCGCCGGTGATGTTGATCTCCAGCCTGGAGAACAGATCCTGGTAGACACAGACATGGTCAGCGTATTCCTTTTCGTAATCATCGGTCTTAAATGCACACAGATACCGTTTGATGCAATCCTGCAGCGTATCCCCTTCCTTTAACAACGCGGAACCGGATAACACCTTTCCTTCTTCATAATCTCTGTCGGTCACGGTAGCGGTCAGCTTTTCGAGCGTATAGACCTTCCCCTGCTGTGCCTCAAATGTCATGGTCTGTGTCACCAGACCGTCTTCATTACGGTCCTCCCAGCAGGCCTCATTGCAGCTGCATCGATGGGTGACGCCCGTGATAGCGTGGAATCCGTATTTCTCGCCGACGATCTCCTCCTGCCAGAGAGCGTGGCCGCTGAAACCGACAGCAATACTCTTCTGCGGCATCTGTCCGTTGGATTTGGTGCGCAGATCCAGTCCACTGATGATGCGAACCTTGTCAGAATAGTTTAATGGCTCGATGGATGCGCGCTGACAATAGATATGGTCATCCGCGAAGCTGGCAAAACGCTCAAAAGAGAGCCGGCTCTGCTGGCCCCTGGTATTTTCCCAGATGACTTCTCTGTGCAGGGTCTCATCGGACAGGTCGAGCCAGCGTTTCCAGGAAAGGATCTTTCCCTCCCAGGGATAGAAGACCTCTCCGCCAATCTCAAACCGGATCAGAAGAAGATCAAGCAGATTAATCGCGCGTTCCTGCTTCTCAAACTTCTTCAGTCGTTCTTCTTCCACATAATATTTTTTCATGTACATGTTGTCGCACATGGTCAGACGCACTTCCACCACATCATCCATCACGCCGCGTACCAGCATCCCCTGAATGCCCAGGCTTCCATACTCTTCCAGACTGGCCCGCACACCCATATAGCCATTGCCGGTCGTCAGGAGAGTGGCCACGTTGGCCTCATGAAGCAGGCTGTATTCCTGCTCCATGAGGATATGGTCATTGATAAATTCCAATCCTGCATAACTCATATTGGTCTCCTTTTCCTATTAGAAACAGAAATCACAGTCCTGTCATCAAAAATCATGCTATATTCATGAAAGAATTTGATGAATCCTTCTTCAGACAGACTGCGCATCCCTGTTCTCTATATCGCCTTGCTCAAAAACCGGTCAGATCGCCGTCTTCATTTTCCAGTCAAGCACATAGTCCTTTCCGGCAACTTCCAGCGCAATCGTCTCCGTTCCCGTGAGATTTTCAATCTGAATCTCTTTTTTCGTCACTTCGACGCGCAGCTTCTGGCCCTTCCACATGATCGTGTAGGACAGATAATCCCAGGCATCGGGCAGAATCGGATGGATGCGCAGTTTTTCGCCGAGCATGCGGACGCCGCCAAATCCATAGACCACGCACTGCCAGGAGCCGCCGAAGGACGCGGCATGGATGCCTGCATTGGAGGAACCCATAAACGGACCGAGGTCGATCATGGATGCCTGTTTGTACAGGTCATACGCCATATCCCGCTCGCCCATATCACAGGCCAGCACGGCATGGGTGGAAAGAGACAGGGAAGAATCGTGGACTGTCCTCTGTTCATAATATTTCCAGGTGGCCGCCTTCACTTCCGGTGAGAACTGATCTTCCAGGAGGAAGAACAGCACCAGCACGTCCGCCTGTTTGGAAACCTGAATCTGATTGATCTGTTCCAGGTTATAATCTCTGGTGATGCCGCCCACATGTTCCTGCTCTTTGTATTTGGTCAGGTCGATATCGCGGCAGCTTAAGTAACGGTCATCCTGCGGCAGTACATTTTCCGCGGTAGGCTGCGGCAGGAAAATATGCGCACAGCCATCTTCCCATTTTGCATGGGCCTCTTCCAGATTCAATTTCTCGTTAAGAGCCGCAAACAGTTCCGGTTTTTGTTCCTTCAGCAGGTCATAGTATTCCAGGGCCTTATCCATATTCCATTTTGCCATATAATTGGTAAATGCATTGTCATTGACATGTTCGCGGAACTCATCCGGGCCGACCACGTCGTTGATGTGATACGCGCCATCGTCGCCCTGTTCCAGACGGAACGCCCAGAAGATTGCCGTATCCATGATCAGCTCATAACCGTACTTGTCCATAAACTCTTCGTCGCCGGTGATTACGGCATACTGCCATGCTCCGAAGGCCACATCAGAAGTTATGTGCTGCTCGATAAATCCGGACCACACCTTGACCGGCTTGCCGGTCAGAATGTCGACGTCGCTGTATTCTGGCGTCACTTCGCCATCGTCTAACCATGCGGATTCCCAGGGGAACATCGCCCCCTGATAGCCATTGTGTTTCGCCTTCGCGTGTGCTCCGGGCAGGGACAGATAGCGATATTCTTCGAGTTTTCTGGCGATGGCCGGATTGGTAAAGATATAATAAGGCAGAAGGAATATCTCCGTATCCCAGAAGCAATGTCCTTTATAGCCTTCTCCAGACAATCCCTTGGCGCCGATATTCATACGATGATCATGCGCCGGAACCATGATCCGCATATGATACTGGGCGAATCTGGCGGCGAACTGGTCCATTTCGGCATCTTTTCCGCCGGCAATGGTAATCGGCGCCTGACTCCAGACCTCTTCTTCCCATGCCTCCGCGGACTGTGCCTGTATGTTCTGATATCTGAACGATTCCATTTCCCGGACCACGTCCAGGCCGAGGCTTTGCAGTTCTTCCACTGTCTTTCCCGCCACATCGGCGTCTCTGGTCGTATAGGCCGCAGAATATTTCTCTATCTCAAACAGCTCCTCTTTGGATACTTTCACCTCATAACCGGCAAAGATTTCCCTCCTCTCGATATATACCTGGGCGTCCTGACGGACAGGATGCCCGCCCTTGACCAGCTTATGTACGGTCGTGTTCACAAAATCAATGCCGGACTGGGTTGTTTTCTGCACAAACTGAATGACGCGTTTGTCATAAAAACGTTTGTCCCCTTCGGAAAAATGCTGGCTTCCTGTATTGGTCACCGTCCCGTCGATACCGGAACGGATCTTTATCGTCACATCGCCGGAAAGCGGCGTGATCTCTACACGCTGCGCGATCTGATGGAGGTTCTTTAAGGACACCGTCCGATAGGAAGTATAGTGAATCGTTTTCCCTGACGGGGACGTCCAGATGACGCTCCGTTTTAACTCACCCGTGCGAATATTCAGCTCGCGGGTATACTCTTCCATCTTGCCCGCCGTCAAATCAAAATATTCCCCGTCCACAGAAATCTCAATGGCTGTCATGTCAGCCACATTAGGGAGTTCTGTCACTTCATTTTCATCAAATTTATTAAAGGTACCAGCCACAAACATGTCTCTGGTCTCACGAAGATATTTTTCTTCCGTCGCGCTGCGCAGCCCCAGATACCCATTTCCGAGACTCATGATCGCTTCACATTTTCCAAGCTGTGTCGGCTGGAAGCTGTCCTCCCGGAGGATCCAAGCATTTACTTTGCTATAATCTATTCCCATATTCCTTCTCCTTATTCCCTTAACAGGTCTTCAAATGCGCATTCAGCGCTTCCATCTGCTCCGCTGTCAGGTTCACAAATGGCGTCTCATTCAGTTGCTCGATGTTCATATCCCGCATCGGCGCCGGAATACCCTGCCATTCCGGAACATATTGATTGAGCACGGTGAGAGAACCTTCGCCCTCAGCCAGCTCATTGACGGAGGAAAGACTGGAATACACCTTGATGATCGGGGTTTCCGGCTGATAGCGGAAGTGATGATGTCCGCTTTCCACTTTTACCGCTTCCTGTTCCGTATTTGGCAGAACCACGGTGGCACCGCAGCCAAACGGAATGTCCACGGTGAGATCAAACTCTTCCGTCTCTTCTACTTTCCAATGAATCTCATAAGTACCGGAAATGGAAACGTATTTCATATCACAGGATGTCAGGCGATAATCCGGCTGTGGCGCGATGACAACCTCGGAAAATCCCGGATGGTCCTCACACAGGTGCAGGCCCGCCACATTGCGGTACATCCATTCCAGCACGCTGCCGTAGGAATAATGATTCAGAGAGTTCATATCCGTTCCACTGATCTTTCCATCCGGCAGGATGGAATTCCAGCGCTCCCAAATAGTGGTAGCGCCCATATTGACCGCATAGAGCCAGCTCGGGCATTCTTCGTTCAACAATAATTTATAAGCCATATCGTTGTTGCCGTAATCCGAAAGCACCCGATTTAAAATATAGGTTCCCACAAATCCAGTCTTTAAATATCCTTTATTCACCTTTAACTTCTCTTTCAGGAATTCCGCAATCCGGTCCTTACTTCCTTCCGGCGCAAAGTCCATATAAAGAGCCAGGGCATAGGCCGTCTGCGTCGTCAGAGCCAGACGCCCATTCGCGGTAAAATACTCTGCCTGCAAAGCGGCTTTGATTTCCGATGCCAATGTACCATAATAAGCGGCTTCCTCTTTCTTACCAAGAATGTCCGCGGACTTCGCTACAATCTTCGCGGAATTATAATAATATGCGGTCGCGATATAGCCGTCCTCGGTCGCGCCCTTAAAGGTATCGTCTCCCTCGCCGTCCAGAGCCAGCCAGTCGCCGAAATGGAATCCCACGTCCCAGAAACGACGTCCGCCAGTGGCCTCATCAATCTCCTTGATGGAATCGACCCACTGGCGCATACTCTCGAATTGTTCTTCCAGGATAGAAATGTCGCCGTAGTACAGGTACAGATTCCAGGGGATAATCGTCGCCGCGTCGCCCCAGACGGAACAGGTCGGTCCATCCTCATGGAAGGCCGGAACTACAGAAGTCACATGTCCCAATTCTTTCTGTGTCTCATATATGTCATGGCAATATTTGCGCAGGAAACGATAGCTGTCCATATTGAAGCAGGCCGTTCCGGAGAACACCTGGGTATCCGCGGTCCAGCCCATGCGCTCATCTCTCTGCGGGCAATCCGTCGGCACATCGACATAATTACATTTCTGTCCCCAGACCGCGTTTGAAATCAGCTGATTGACCTTTTCATTGCTGGTGGAAATCCATCCGGTACGCTCCAGATCACTGTAGAGCACGCAGCCTTTAAACTGTTCCGGCTTAATTTCTTTGGTAAATCCTTCCACCTTCACGTAGCGGAAACCATAATAGGTGAAATGTGGTCCCACTTCCTTGGCGATGCCATCCGAAACATAGGAAAACTCTGCCTTTGCCGTCCGCAGGTTATCCCGATAGAAATTGCCATCCTGGAGAACCTCGCCAAACCTCATCGTGATTTTTGTTCCCTTTGGCTCATCCACAAAGAAGCGGACGAATCCCGCCATATTCTGTTCCATATCAAGAACGGTCTCTCCGGCCGGCGTGGTAAGAATCTTTGGCGTCCGATACTCTTTGATGACCGCCGGCTGGCTGTATCTGGCACAAAGTCTTTCCGTCGGCCCATCGATGACGTCTGCCTGATACCATTTGTTTCCACCGGAAGCCGGCACATACACTTCCCCATCGTAAATGCTGCTGGTCATAATAACGATGGCTCACCCCATCCACGACTCATCCGACAC
>JAJQDO010000101.1:7007-18654 GCA_021202175.1 Clostridiales bacterium
GTCATGATGAGTTCCAGAAGCATCATGAAATCTTCACCGTAAACATTTTCTGCCAGATCGAGGCCAAAACGTCCCTTATACCAGCCATCCGCCAGATAAACCTCCAGCTTATGCTGTCCTGATTTCACCTCCACCGCGTATGTCTGGTACTGAATCCACTGATTATAATCGGTACATCCCGGCGCCAGGTATTCGTCGCCAACCCGCTTCCCATCCAGGTATACCTCGTAAAGGCCTAGGCCGGTCATGTAAATACGGCTGGTCTTATATTTTCCTTCGGTAGTAAATTCTTTCTTGAAAACCGGGCTGGTTTCCTTCAGCATGGGGCTTCCGATCCATTTTGCCTCCCATGCCTCATCCATCTTCGCCGTCTCAAACCAGGCCGTATCGCTCTCGGCATGGTCGCCGTTATCCGCCTTCACCTCGACCTTCCAGAAATACCGGGTACGCGGCTTTAAGTCGATCGGCAGGCGTTCGCCGGACATTTTCACATCCGCTCTGGCTCCAGAGTCGTACACGACGGTCTCAAAATCTTCATCTTCCGCCACGGTAATCTGAACGGACTGTGCTTTCTTTCCTTCCGTTTCTTCCACACGAAAAGAGACGGTCGGTGCCTTTATATCATAACCCAGCGGGTTTGTTAAATGATTCGTCTTTAATCCCGTTATCTTCATTATATTCTCCTCTTGCGGAACTCTTCCGCAAATTTCAGTCATCCCTTTTACAATAGAATGCTTTTTAATATAGAATCTAATATCGTTTACTATAGCGCCGATTGCGTGCTGTTCAAGCAGACGTTCTTCGTATAGCGTGTGCATCCTTTTATAGAGAACGATATGATGCTACGGATTTGCGAAAGAGTCTCTATCTTATTTTTAGAATTCAGCCTTATCTTTTAAAATTCCGCGCCCCAGATGCCACAGAACGGGTCAACCGGGTTGATTCCCTTGAATTCGGAACGTCCCATAATCTTCTCGATCACCTGATCGATGACTTCTTCCGTCGGGGTATAAGCATTGATAAATGTCTTGACCATCGGCGCATCCACCAGATGATACGGGTTGGCAATGGATACAAACATCGCCGGCACGTCCTGCAGGAACCACGGCGCGTCCGCAGCCATCAGATGAACCCAGTCGATGCGGCGCACAGACTGGTTGCTGGCGGTATCGATGCAAGCTACATACAAAGCCAGATCAAATTTGCTCTTAATATCGGCAACGCCTCCTTCAAACATTTCATAGAAATCCGGTTTGCTATAATCAAAAAGCGTTACCTCAAAGCCTTCCTTCTCCAATTTCTCTTTCACCTTGCCAATCGCGCCTTCTCCATCCTTAAATCCGCCGCCGATACGATCTTCCAGCAGATAGAGACGAATCCTCTTATATTTTTCCGGAGAAATCGGAAGCAGATTCTGGGTATCCTTTACCAGGGTCACGCAGGCGTCCGCGCACTCTTTCGTCCATTCCCTGTGCTCTTCGCAAGCCACGCAGGACAGGGCAGATTCTTCCGGCACGATGGTGCCTGCTGCCTTCATCTCCGGCAGATTCATCGCGGATTTCGTCGCCAGGATGCGGGTCACAGCCTCATCGACTCTTTCCATCGTCAGTCTGCCGTCCGCCAGCGCGTCGCGCACTGCCTGATAATCCTCACGGATATCCTTATTAAATAAAATCATGTCGCAGCCAGCCGCAATGGCAGCCGGAACGGTCTCATGTCTTGGCATAAAGGTATTAAATCCGATCATCGGCGGCGCGGCAGTGACGATCATACCATTATAACCCCACTGCCCGCGCAGCAGTCCCTGTAAGATTTCCGGAGAAAGCGTCGCCGGAAGGACATCCTCATCCTTGATTCCCGGTTTAAAATAACGGCTATACGCCGGCAACATGATATGGCCTACCATGATGGAAAGGGTTCCCGCATTGATGACTTCCTGCCAGATCTCACCGTAGGACGCGTCCCATTCTTCTTTGGAAAGGCTGTTTACAGAGCTTACGATATGCTGGTCTCTCTCGTCCACGCCATCCCCTGGAAAATGCTTCACGGCTGACGCCACGCCATATTCCCAAAGGCCGCGCATCTGTTCTTTCACGAAGGGGATGATTCTCTTTTTCGAGGAACCGAAGGTCCGCACGTTCGTGATCGGATTACGGAAATTGAGATCCAAATCCCAAATCGGAGAGCATGCCCAGTTACCGCCAACAGCCTGCGCTTCCTTGCCGGCCACCGCGCCCAGACGGTAAGCATTTACCGGATCATCCGTCGCCGTCACACCCATAGGACGCGAAAAATAGGTACCATCGGCACAGATGCCGTTGCCGCCGGATTCCAGGTTTGCCGCGAACATCAGCGGAATCCGGGAATTTTCCTGAAGATATTTATGTGTTTCCCGCACATCTTTTGCTGCAAATGGACGATACAGCATGGCGCCTGGATGGAACTCTTCCAGAAAGCCTTTCAGGAAGTCCTTCTCCGTGTTACCGCCAATCGGGCAAAACATCTGTCCGATTTTCTCTTCAATATCCATCGATGCCAGGGTATCCTGTACCCATTGTTCTTTTTCGTCTGTCAAATGAAAAGGTGCCGCCTTTACATCAATCATTTTAATTCCTCCTCTAGCACTATCTGTTATTTATATCTACATATTTATGTCTGTTTTACAATCTACTTCATCATTCACTAATGAACTGGATATTATAAATGACTTAAAATTGCCGTTTCTACATCATTTTATCACGTGACACGATTCTGTGTGTCACTTTTAAAAACCCAGAGTCAGGCTGTCACGAAGGGCAGCCTGGACTGGTTATGCCGCATCCCGCCTTTTACCTGTGCTACTGACGCATCTACTGTATTCCAGGTCGGAAATCGCAACATCTATTTACATATTTTCCTTCATTTCTGCAATCTCACCATAGTACTTGCTGATCGGATAAACCGCAAGGCAAGCAATGATGATGATACAGGTCAGAGCCGGAATGCCGAAACGCATGAAATTGATACCAATCATTGCTGACTGTGGCTGTCCGCCGATGGCGCCCGCCACATACCCTGTCACTGCCAGAACAGCCAGAATACCGGAGTTGGATAAGGTGCTGCCACATTTCTGAGCGAATCCCTTGATCGCGGAAATCGTCGCACTTAAGGTCATCTTATCTTTCAGCATGATATAATCGATGGTATCGTTCACCAGAATATTGATCATCGCCTGTTCCATCACGCCAAAAGAAGTAGCGATAAATGTCAGGACATACAGCAGGATAAGGCTGGTCTTTCCAAACAAGAACAGGATAACATAGCATACCAGTGCCACACCCTGAGAAAACTGGAACGCTTTGACCACAGAGCCTTTGAATATTCTCAGTAAAATGCCCATCAAAACCATCATCGATACGATGGCGCCTACGGAAACAGCCAGCATGTATGTAGTGATGAGATCCGGTCTCTCATAATAGTACATAATGTAATATACGGAAGAACCAAACATCAGGCCATATCCCAGAGAGGACATCATCCATACAACGATGACGCTAAGCAGTTCTGTATGCTTCAATAATTTTTTCAGGTCAGCGCTAACGGAACGCTTTTCCACCGGCAGGATATATCTCTCGGTACTGGTCTTGAACAAAATCCAGTACATTATGGTACAGAAGATTCCGTAAATCGCCATCAGCGGTACGTAGCTGCCACCAAAGAAAGAGGTAAATGTCGTGGTAAAGCTGGATGCGATGGTAAACGCGATGGCCATACAAGTCGCGCCTGCCTGAATCAAGCTGTTTCTCTGATTATCATCCTTTATATGTGCCGGAAGAATCGACTGCCACGGCATGGTCAGGATCGTGTAAAGCATACCCCACATAATATAGAAGACTTCCGTGTAAACGATCTTACCCATGGTCGGAAGATTCGGGTTCAAGAACAGGAGCATGGCCACTGCGGTAAACAGGGGTGGGAAGAACAGGAAGTACGGACGATATCTTCCCCATCTTGATTTCGTCCGGTCTGCCAGGGTTCCCATGATCGGGTCATTCACAGCATCCCATAACGTAGCGATAAACATCATGATACTGGCTGCCGCAGCCGGAATCCCGATGGTATCCGTCATAAATACGGAAAAATAGGACGAAATCGTTGCCGCTACCAGCATGGCGCCGCCCTGATACGATAAGGCCCAGCTTACGGAAAAGGCAAGACTCGGCTTTTCACTTGTTTGACTTACATTTTGTTGTTCACTCATTTGTAAATTCCTCCTTTTTCATTTTTATAAAATTATAGTAAACGACTTTATGTCGTTCACTATATTTACATGCATTTTTGACACTTCCCCGAAGAATATTGAGAATCACTCGTTCTTCTGCAGCCCATAAACCTTCATCAATTCATCCTTGCGAATAAAGATGCTGGCCTTCCCGCCTCTGACTCTGCACAGATGTTTTGCGATGGGATCCATCTCCACGAAAGGATGATGCAGATCATCTTCGATAACGGCCGTCCCCGCAAATACTTCATCCGCAAGTTTTACATAGTCACTTAAATATTCGCCGGCAATCGGCGTCCCGTTATGATTCGGAAAAATATAATCATACTAGCTGCTCAGATCCAAAAGCCGTAAAGCGTTTTCCTTCATATTTTCCAGACGTTCCCGCACATCGTATGGTGCTTCGGGATTCTTGGAATTATCGTACATCATCGTCTGTCCCGCCTCAAACTCATCGCCGGTAAATACCATCCGTTCTCCACGGTCTAGGAAAAACAGGCTGCTGTTGCAGTGCGCCGGTTTTACACCAAGCACCTCAACGGTACGTCCTCCGAGATCAAACGTATCCCCTTCTCCAATGATTCGTTTTTCATAATCCGGATGAGGCAGCTTGCTGATATCAAAAGGGCCTGCTTCTGGCCGTTCTACCGATGGCGCGGCAATCGGATAACCTTCCGCAAGGTAAACACAGGTGAATTCGCCATTACCACAGGAATGATCCGGATGATAGTGGGTGTTCGCCACCACGATTTCCTTGTCCATCAGGCCTTTCACAAAAGCCTTTAAGGTGTCGGTTCCATAGCCTGTATCAAGCAGTAAGGCTTTCTCCTCTCCCTCCAGCAAATACATATACTCTGTCCCGTTCATGAAACTGATAATCCAGGTCCCCTTTTTTACCTGCCAGGCCATATAACTCCCGAATACTTGTTTCAGATCAGGTTCCATAATTTATACCCCCATTTCTCAATAATTTTTACGAAAACATTACGTCTTTCTTTACGTCACTTATTCTATAATCAAAAAGCTCAATATGACGGATGTTTTTGACTTTTGTTTGGCCGTTTTTGTCGAAATTTACAAAGCCCCAAAAATGAAGCTTCTGATTTTCGGGAGCAGTCAGATTAATTTTTGTCCATTCTCTTCGAAATCTGCGTATTATACTCTAGAAAACACTGGGATAGGATGGCGCACAAAGAAGCCGCTCAACCCGATGGTTTTCAAAATTCTTACGTAATGCTTTCATGATGCACGTGGTATCATATTATTTACACAATGTTATGATAAAATATTATGTTATATTATAATGTTTGTACCTTATTTTATATGACATGTGTTTGTAATGAGAAACCTTTCCATCCATGTAATGCATTCATCTAATTCATTCTTTATAATAAGAGGGAGGTACAACATGTTTAAAAAATCTGACTTTGGTATCGTATTTAACACACTTTTTTCTTTCGCTTTTGCCGCCGCGCTGACACTATATGTCCAATTTATGAGCGGAAGTCTGACCTTTGAAAGCTTTTGCATGGGTCTTGTCCCGGCTTATGCCATCAATTTCGTTTTAGGCTCCTATATTCCGCTGGTAAAGATGGGAAATGCCTTCGCAGGGATATTTGTAAAAAATGAAAAGAATCCGCTGTTTTATTTTCTGCGGATGCTGGCGATCGTTGTCGTCATGACGGCAGCCATGAGCTTCTTGTGTATGTTTTACGAGATGGGATTTAATCCTGCTTTCCCGATCGCGTTTGTCTCTTCTCTGCCGCTGACCCTGGTATTCGCTTACATCGTAGCCTGTATCATCTTCCCATTTCTGTTGAAGGGTACGAACGCACTATGCGTAAAAGAAGGATGAGCATCCATTTAGCTCAAAATAACGTAAATTGAATGATGGAAGTCAGAAATATCGGAGTAAATGAAATGTAGACTGTAGATATAACATGTAAACTATAGACAAAACATGCAGGCAAGGATACATAGTAATGAGAAAACGAATTTTTGAGATCATAGAAAAATCGAATGGAAACGATAAGTGGAGCAGTCTTTACGATATTGCCATAGGAATCGCCATCTTATGGAATCTGATTCCCCTGGCATTTAAAGAAGAGCCTGCTCTCTTTGTGTCCACCGACCATCTGCTGGCCATTGTTTTCATCGGCGATTATCTGTTAAGGCTTAGCACAGCGGATTATAAATATGAAGAAAAATATAATAGCCGCACATGGAAAGCGTTTTTCCGCTACCCATTTTCCGCAATGGCCATCGTCGACTTCATCGCCATCCTTCCATCCCTGTATATCATCAACAACGGATGGCGCCTGCTGCGAATCGTCCGCCTGATCAAAGTTTTACGTATCATGCGTATATTCAAAACTTTCCGCTACTCTAAAAATTTTGAAACCCTTGTCAGGATTATGATGGACTCCAAAGACGCTCTCATCGTTGTCGGGATGCTCGCCATATGGTACATTCTGGTCTCTGCTCTGATCATCTTCCAGGTTGAGCCAGACACCTTTGACACATTCTTCGATGCCGTCTATTGGGCCACCGTATCTCTGACCACTGTGGGCTACGGTGACATCTATCCCGTATCTTCCATCGGCCGCGTCGTCACCATGATTTCCTCTGTTTTCGGTATCGCCATCGTTGCGCTGCCTGCCGGCATTATCACGGCCGAATATATGACAGATCTCAACAATATTTTGGATGATGACAACAAGGACAATGCAGAAAACTGCAGTAAAAACGATGATGCAGAGGACATTTTTACAGATGATACTGTATCGGGTGGCAGCGCGGACAATCCTACCGATGACAAATATGCTGATAACGATCCTGCTGACGATACTGTGAATGACAATCACGCTGGCAATGTTACGGATGATGAACAAGCCGACGGTGTTGCAAATATCGGACATTCTGGCAGTGTTACGGATGGCAAACAAGCCGACGGTGTTGCGAATATCGGACATTCTGGCAGTATTACGGATGGCGAACAAGCCGACGGTGTTGCGAAGGGCGGACATTCTGGCAGTGTTATGGACGGCGAGTGTACAGACAGTTATACCGATTTATCTTATACTCTGGACATTCTGATTACCAATATGACGTCTCAAAAATAACCGGTCCTCAAGCCACGATTTAAGCGGCAAAAGCCTTTTTTCTAAAAATTTAACACTATATATAGTATTATTTGAATTCATTATATACAAATATAGTATTCATCGACTCCAAGATTACGCTTGTGCCGGCAAATCATACTATATTTATAAAGGCATTTATTACTACATATAGAAAACCCTGCACTTATATTAGGAGGAGAACTCGATTGGAATTCAAACTGATTACAGCGGAACATAACTGTCCTTTCCGTCTTTCCATCATGGAAGGATCCGTGAGTGACAGCCATTTTCACAACTACATAGAACTGACCATGGTACTCCGTGGCGGTCTCACCTATACTCTGGCCGGAAGACAATATCATCTTGGTTCCAGAGATTTTATTTTTTCCAATCCTTACGAGATTCATGCGATCAATCAGATTGCTGACGATACCAACCTGATCATACTGGAAATAGAAACCAATTCCTACAAGCCTTTGTTTTCTTCTGATGAATCGCTTTTTTTCCGATGGGATGAAACCTACAACAATCGTAATCTGGACTTTTATCATAACATCACGACATCCATCCGCAACATCATCACCGCTTCCATCAATCAGGAACCGGCCTGGCTTGCTCGAGCCGGGCAAGATATCATCAGTATTCTGATTGCTATCTATGAGCAATGTGAAAATTATTCTTACAATTCCAAAAGCCTTAGCAATATAGAGTATCAGACACAAAAAGCGTCAGAAATCATGGAATATCTGAACGCCCATTATATGGAACCGATTTCCCTGCAGGTATTGTCCGAAGTCGTTCATCTTTCGGCACCCTATATCTCCAAGCTGTTTAAAGAGACCTTCGGCGTGGGATTTCTTGAATATCTGAATCAGTTGCGCGTTCAGAAATCGATTCCTGCTCTGGAAAATACATCCGACTATATTCTGGACATTGCCCTCTCCGTGGGATTCAATAACGCCAAAACCTACGGGCGAGCTTTCCAACAGGTGATGGGCGTCACTCCATCGGAGTATCGAAGCAGTCATGCAAAGGTAAGCGAGATTTCGAATGCTTCCCCGGATGAAAAAGAGCCGATGTCTCACCTGTTGCAGTTCCTTTCCGAAATGAATATTCCCTTAACGGGTATGGCGCCCAACATAGTGGAGCAGCCACAATATGACACCATATCCATACACCAGGACTTTATCACATGCACCTATAAAAAATACCCTTGTAAATGGAATCGCACGCTGTCCGTGGGCATGGCCGCTCTTTTACTTCAGCGGTACGTACAGCAGGAAGTTCTGGACGCTGTACGCGATTTTGGTATCAACTATGTTCGCTTTACCGGAGTATTGTCGGACAATCTTCAGATATACCAGGAAAAAATGGACGGAACCCCCGTCTATTTCTGGGTGCTTCTGGATGAGATCTTAGACTTCCTGACGCACAACAATTTGAAACCGTTTATATGTCTTGGATTTATGCCGGAAAAACTGGCTGCAGAGAAGGTTCCTTCCCCTTACTACTGGAATGCCAATACCAGCAAACCAAAATCCATTAAAAAATGGACCGGCTATCTCGAAGCATTTTTAAAACATTGTGTGAGTCGATATGGCTATGACGAAGTTTGTACCTGGAAATTCGAATTCTGGAGCTCTCCGGAGTTAAAAGGAATCTACTGGCATGGATCTGAAGAAGAATTCCAGCAATTTTTCCTGCATTCTTACCAGACGTTCCGCTCTGTCCTGCCCAATGGTTTTTTTGGCTCTCCCGGTTTTGTTAGATTTGAAAACTTTTCGCAGACCCGACGTTTTCTGGATTTTTGTGTCCAGCACAGAGTTCGGTTCGATTTTGTTTGTCTGCACATTTATATGGTGACAGATCCAACCCAAAATGACCCGATCATTTTGAAAATCCTTTCCATGGTCGCGGATCGTGAGGAACGTGACAAGCACTATCTGAATCATGTGGCAAGCCATTTTACCAAACTCCTGTCCGAGCTCCACATAAAGGCTCCGATTTACATTACGGAATGGAATATCAGCCCTTACCATCATGATCTCTCCAGGGATACCTGTTTTATGAGCACCTACATCGCGGACACGATTAACCACCTTCCGAATTCTGTCGAGGAGATATCTTTCTGGGCTCTGACCGATTACATGGAAGAGCACATTCCCCACCAGAATCTTTTCACAGGAGAACTAGGCATGAAAACCCACAATGGACTTCCCAAGCCCTCCTACCTGTCTTTCATCCTGCTTCACCGTATGAAGGACAGGCTGATTGCCTCTGGCGACGGGTATCTGATTACCAGCTCCAGGGACAGCTATCAGATTCTGCTGTATAACCACACCTTTTACAGCCAGGAATTTCTGGACGGCACCAGTCACAAATTGACGGAACTCGATCGCTATCAAATATACGAGCCGACGAATGACAAGCACTTCCAACTGCACCTGTCGCTCCCTGCCGGCAAATACCGCATCGAACACCATACCCTGAACCGGGAATATGGATCCGTCTATGATCACTGGCTGCGCATGGGCACCCCGGAATATATCGACACTGCCACCTACTATTGCCTTCACAACAAAGCCTATCCTGACATCAATATCAGATACCAGAAAGTGGAAGAACAACTCCTTCTCTCTGAATATATCCCGATTCACGGAATGCAGTTGATTATTTTGGCGAAAGTATGATATGCTTATGGAAAATCAATACAAAGGATGACTGCTATGATACAAAACAAACCGGGAAACATCCGGGAAGAGACCAGGAAAAAATATGCGGATATCATTGACCTGGAGCGTCCAGTGGATGAAGAAGTCTTTCGCAGGCATCCCCGCATGTCGGTGGCGAATCGCGCTAAAATATTTGCCCCTTTTGCCGCGTTGCGGGGACATGGCGAACGGCTGGAACAGGAAAATGAAAAACTGAATCTGGTGGAGAAGATCACATTGTCGGAAGAAGAATCAGAACGATTGTCAGAAAAGATTGCCCAGGTAAAAAAAGGAATGTTGATTACCATCACCTGTTTTCAGGCGGAATCCGATTCCGACCTGGGACAATATAAAGACCTGACCGGAACGGTAACCCTGTTCGACCCGGTTTATCGTCATATCCGACTGGATGAGACCATGATCTCTTTTTCAGACATTCTGGATATCTCCGGCAAAGAGATCGTCGACAGAAACGAGATGTAGTTTATATGTTATACTAAGATCACGATAAAGGTAACGGGTACCTGATAGTGAGATTATGGACAGAATCGAGATGTACTTTATACAGCACGGAAAGCACAGATTCAAGAAGGAACTACAGGGGGTGTCCTGATGGGAAAAATCGAATCGAATAAACAGCATAAAAAACAAGCTCTCCTGGACGCAGCCTATGATTTGTTTACCAAAAAAGGATTCGCCAACACACCGATATCCGCCAATGCCCGGCAGCCTCACCTCGCAAAAGGGACCTTTTATCTATATTTCAAAGACAAGTTTGATTTAAAAGACGCATTGATCGAACACAAAACGAGAGAACTCTTTAACGATGCCTACCAGGCTCTTTTAAGCCAGGATATTGAAGACCACGAAAAACAGCTGCTGTATATCACCGATTACATTATTACTGTGTACGAAGATGATCACGATTTAATGGAACTGATTTCGAGGAATCTTTCCTGGGACATATACAAAAATGTCTTTACCCCGGAAACCAATGCTGCTTCCCCGCAATTCTATGAATATTTTCATGGACTGGGGGTAAAAAATAACATTGCTTTTGGTAATAATATACTGGCTGCCTTTACTATCATCGAGCTGGTTAATTCCACCTGCTACAGCTGTATTTTATATGGGCAGCCGGTTCCGATGAAAAAATACCTCCCCTATCTGCACCGGTGCATCCACCAGATCTTGCTGATCAATATATGAATTGTAGCAAGATTTCGTCAAGTTACTTTTCATGGGGTAGGGAATAACTCATGAGCAGATGAAAATAACAGAATCGGGAAAACAATCCTTAACTGAATAAAAATGAACGAGCCAAAACAGTTAAATTGAGAAATTGGATTTGTTCAAAGGAAGAAAGTCAGACCAAAATGCCAAAATCCAGAAATTGGTCTGCTTGGAGGAAGAAAAATATCAGACCAAAATACCAAAAACGAGAGATTGGTCTGCTTGGAGGAAGAAAAATGTCAGACCAAAATGCCAAAATCCAGAAATTGGTCTGCTTGGAGGAAGAAAAATGTCAGACCAAAATGCCAAAATCCAGAAAT
>JAJQDO010000101.1:18754-19736 GCA_021202175.1 Clostridiales bacterium
TGGTCTGCTTGAGAAGAGTGAATTGATGGTATCGAGACTCATTGATATAATTACAAGTACAAAACTATAGTCTATTCACAGGGAACTACACCTACTCCGTGAACAGTAGCTTCGTCAAATAAAATGAAAAGAAAAATAAAAGAAATACTACACGAATCCCTCCGAATTTGTTATACTTATACTAAGTGTAATATACACCAGAATTGCTTGCACAGGAGGAATATATATGATTGAAGCAACAAGTTGTGGTGGTGTGGTAATATTTCGTGGGAAGATCCTCCTTCTATATAAGAATTATAAACATAAATATGAAGGATGGGTTCTTCCAAAAGGAACTGTAGAGGAGGGGGAAGAATACAAAGAAACCGCACTGCGGGAAGTAAAAGAGGAAACCAGCGCAAAGGCCTCTATCATTAAGTATATCGGCAAAAGCCAGTACACTTTTAACACGGCGCACGACGTCGTCGTAAAAAATGTACACTGGTATCTGATGATGGCAGACAGCTATTATTCCAAACCACAGAGAGAAGAATATTTTATGGATTCAGGGTATTACAAGTATCACGAGGCCTATCATCTGCTCCGTTTTCCAAACGAAAAGCAGATTCTCGAGGATGCTTATCAGGAATATCTGGATCTGAAGAAGGCGAATCTCTGGGGCAGCAAAAAGTATTATTAGATGAAAATGATGTCTGGCACCAATTGCGGTGACAGGCATCATTTTTTATATCTTACATAACGATTTCACAATGATTTCACAACATTAACTATTTCATCCTCTTGATATGAATCATTTTCATTCGAACATTCTGCATAATCTGACTTTATTTTCATTCATACATTTCTTATAAGCTAAGCGAACGTTTTCATTCATACATTTCTTATGATGACGAAAACTTTTTCATCCATACATTTCTTATGATGTCCAAACTTTTTCATCCATACATTTCTTATGATGTCCAAACTTTTTCATCCATACATT
>JAJQDO010000101.1:19836-23394 GCA_021202175.1 Clostridiales bacterium
TCTTATGATGACCGAACTTTTTTCATCACTCGATCGACTTCAGCGATTCCGCCATCTGGATGTGCTCAATCTTACGGCGCAAAATGATATCCACGCAGGCGGTAAAGGCCAGCACGGCCGCCACGGAAAACAGGTAACTCTGCGGAAGGATTCTGATCTCAAAGGATGCCATATCCACCTTAACCTGCATCATGACGAAGCGGTGCAGCAGTATGCCAAGGGGCAACCCCACCACAATGCCCATCATCGACAGGATGAGGTTCTCCCGGAACACATAGGCGCCGGTCTCCCGCGGATAAAATCCCAGCACCTTTAAGGTAGCAATCTCCCGGGTTCTCTCGGATATGTTAATGTTGCCCAGGTTAAAGAGTACGATAAAGGCCAATGCCGCCGCACAGCCGATAACGAGTATGACGATGTAATTCATGCTCTGCATCATATTTTCGATACGTTTTCGCATATCGTTCACGACCGTCATGTTGGAGGCATCATCCATATCGGCCAGATAGGAAGCGACGGCGTAATCGTCGGACTCTTCGGTCAATGTGATATAGATGGTTTTCGGTATGTAATCCTCTCCGAAACATTCCTCGTAAGTATCGCTTCCCACATAGGCATAGTAGGAAATGTAATTTTCAAAAATGCCCGCCACGATCATCGGTTCGGAGTCTTTTTCCCCGGATGTCAAAATGATCTCATCGCCCACTTCCAGGGAAAGCGCCTCAGCCAGACGGGTATCGATCAGAATCTCGCCCTCGCCCGGCAGGGAGACCTCTTCTCCATCGTGATGAAAATCGATACAGCTAGTGACTTCCTCGCGATCGGAAACCATAAGAGTTACAGATTTGACGCCGCCATCATAGACGGCCTCCACACCGGCCTCCATCAGCACTGCGCTGTCCGATATCTCCTCTCCGAACTCTTCTTCGATTTCCGCAAGGATATCGTCGGATATCTCTTTTGTATAGGCGGCATTGATATCATATCGCAGGATCTCATCATATTCATAATTTGCGATGTTAGCGATGGAATCTTTCACGCCAAAACCAGTCAGAACCAAGGCCGTACAGCCACCGATGCCCATAATCATCATGATCATCCGCTTTTTAAAGCGGAAAATATTTCTCGCCGTGACCTTGTACAGGAATTTCAAATGTTTCCACAATACCTGAATCCTCTCCAGGAAGATTCGTTTCCCGGCAGGAGGTGCCTTCGGCCGAATCAGCTCTGCCGGAACCTCTTTTAATGTGGATTGACAAGTCAGGCAGGTAACACCGACCGAACATAACAATGAGGCTGCCAGCGAGATCCCAAACAATCCCGAATCATCGACAATCTGGAGATCAGCAAATCCATACAGCATATTATAGGCCAGCCAGATAGCAATCGGGAAAAGCCTGCTGCCAAGAAAATACCCGGCGACAGCGCCGATTACGGCCGCTGACCCTGAATAGATGATATAGTTCGCATAGATATGCCCCTGGGTATATCCCAACGCCCGCAACGTTCCAATCTGCGTCCGGTCGTCATCAATCATACGGGTCATGGTAGTAGAACATACCAATGCCGCGATGAGGAAGAAAAACAGTGGGAATATCCTGGCAATCCCTTCTACGATGCTGACGTCATTTTCATAACTGGCATAACCTACGTTAGAGCCTCGGTCCAGGACATAAACCTCCGGTTCTTCCACATCCGCCAGCTCTTGCTTCGCATCCGCGATCTCCTCCTCCGCTTCGGCCAACTCCTGTTCCGCTTCCGCAATCTGTTCCTTTCCCTCTTCCACTTCCTCCCATCCAGATGCAATCTCGGCTTTCGCCGCGTCCAGTTCTTTCTTCGCCGCATCCAGCTGTGTTTTCGAACTGTCCAGAGTCGCTTTCGCTGCATTCAGCTGTTTTTTTGATTTATTTAAGGTTTTTTTCGTCTGATTCAAGGTTTTTTTCGATGCATCCAACTGCGTTTTGGTCGCATCCAGCGTCGTCTTGGTCGCATCCAATGTATCCTTCGTCGCATCCAGCTGTGTCTTCGTCGCGTCCAATGTATCCTTCGTCGCATCCAGCGTCGCTTTCGTCTCACTCAACTCTTTCTCACCGACTTCAAAGGCGGCGATGGACTGGCAGAGAGCAAGATACGTTTCATTCTTGCTCAATTCTTCTTCCGAGTAGGCAGATTCCAGCTGTTCTTTCTGTTCTTTTGCCTGCTCATACTGACTGCGGCTGCTTTCCAGTTCGGCAAGGGTCTCCTCATACTGAGCGTATCCAGACTCGTATTGTGACAACCCCGATTCATATTGCGACAGCCCCGATTCATACTGAGACACGCCTTCATTATACTGAGACAGGCCAGATTTATATTGGGAAAGGCCGGAATTATATTGCGATAACCCGGATTGATATTGTGAATACCCGGATTGATATTCAGCATAACCCTCGTTATACTCTTCCAGGCCATCCTCATATTGCGCTAGCCCAGATTTATACTCCTTCAAACCACTGTCATACTGGTCCTGGGCATCATTCAGCTGATCTTCCGCATCCTCCAGTTCCTGTTTACTGGTCTCCAATGTTTCCCTGGCTTCTTCTATCTCCGCCTTGCCATCGGCAAGCTCTTGTTCTCCGTCTTCCAGTTCTTCTAAAGCATCCGCCAATTCCTGTTTCGCCTTCTCCGTCTCTTCTTCCAGTTCCTGTTCAGCATCCGCGATCTCCTGCTCCGCATCCGAAATCTCTTCGTCATACCGCACCATGATAATCTCATCCGACTCATCTTCCACAACCGAAGTACAATCGTCAATCAAATCATCATACTCGTCACTGAAAGGCAAAAGATCATTTTCCACAGAGAGATATACTTCGGTATAATAATCAAAAGAAAAACCATCCAGCGGGATACAGACAAAGGCATCAATCTGTCCATCTCCAATCGTCGTCGTCCCACGCTCCATATTCATGTACAGAGGCGTCCGCACCAGACCTGTCACAGTATACGTAGTATAAGCAAAACTATCCAGTGTATCCTCATCATTTTCTTCCGAAATGACAATCTCCGTCCCGATCATATCCTCCGAATAATAGTAGGCATCCAGCACACACTCATCCGCCGCCTGCAGTAAACTGCCGGCGATCAGGGTCAACTGATTCACTTCCTCCGTAATAGAAAGGGCTTTTAGATACTGGTTTTCTCCGGAATCATCCGTAAAGATAAAATCCTGTGAAATCGACCCTTCCGCCACAGTCACTCCATCAATAGATAGCAGTTCAAGAATCTCATCCTCCTCAAACCCCCATGTGGAAATCAGCTCAAAATCATAAAGACTCTGCGATGAGACATAATCCCGTCCAGTCTGGATCATGGCCGGCTTTGCCGCCTTCAGCCCGGAAAAAAAGCCCACACCCAGGGCGATGATTGAAAGAATCGCCAGATATCTTCCCATACTGTTTTTAATTGTACGAAAAATATATTTTCGAAATGCTTTCATTGATTACCACTCAATCTCTTCAATGGGGACCGCTTTTTCATTAATATTAGTTTGCGCATTCGTACCGCTTTTCCCTCGAAGCA
>JAJQDO010000237.1 GCA_021202175.1 Clostridiales bacterium
ATGTAATGATAAGTCCCAAAGGAAGGGCTAAGACCAGTGTCACAAAAAAAAGCTGGATATTCAATAAAAAACCGCTGGTCAGAGACTCAATCGGACTGGTTCCCAACATAGTAGATCTCTCCTTCTTTCTTATGGATTTTCCGTTACCAATTTCGGCGTCCTGTCAAAATCGCCAAAATAAGAATCCGGCTTTCTATTCCCTTCCAATACGGAAAATCGAAATCCGGATTCCGTTGCATTTATAAACAGACATTGATATCTGCGCTCCAGTTTCCCTTATAGTGGAAATAGACACCTGCGTTCCATTTCCCTTACAGGCTGCACTCCAAGATATCTATCTTGCAATCAACGCGTCTGTCAGATTATATTTCTCTGCAAGCTCATCTACAGTTCCGTCCGCATAAAGCTCATCGATGGCTTCGCTGACTTTCTCTTCCAGGTCACTGCCCTTACGGAAACCGATGACGTATTCCTGCAGACCAAAGTTATTATCTACATTGACAACCAGATCAGCATAATCCGTATCCGGACCAACCATACCAAAGGCTGCCACACTGTCAACCAGAGCAACATCGGCCGTCCCCGCCTTCACTTCCATAATCGCCTTCGCCATGGAATCGGAAGCGACATAATTCACATCTGCAAAATATTCCGCTGCAGATACTTCCACCGTCTCATCATCTTCAATCGTTCCCTGAAGCTTTCCTTCACCGGTAGAACCCTGTTCTGCCGTAACGGTAAGGCCGGAAACATCCGCCATGATCTCTTCCTCTCTGTCAGCCATCATGACCATCGCCTGCGAATTATAAAGATATGGCTCAGAAAGAGTCATCGTCTCCTGTCTCTCTGCCGTACTGCACATACCGTTCCAGATACAATCAATATTCTTGGAATTCAGTTCAATCTCCTTGGAGTCCCAGTTGATCTCGACAAAATCAATCGTGATGCCCAATTTTTCTCCAACTGCCTGTGCGAGTTCCGTATCAAAACCAACAAATTCATTATCATCATTATAATAGTTCATCGGCGCAAACAGCGTCATTCCGATGGTCATGGAACCTTTTTCACTGATCTCGGCCCATTCCGAATCCGTGTCAACTGCCGCTTCAGTCGAGTCCTCAGAAGCCGACTCCGCGCCTGCAGATTCTGTGTCTGCTGATTCCGTTCCACTGTCGGAGGAAGAACCGCATCCAGCTAAGAGTGATAAACACATGGCTGCGCAGAGCAGTAAGGTAAGAAATTTCTTCATATCATTCTCTCCTTTTCCTTATGTAATGTTAGTGTAAAATGATTTAACAATCTACCTTAGTAAAGTATAATAGAACAGGGCAGAAAATGCAAGAAATAAAATCTTCTTTTTCGCATCTCTGCCCTTAATAAATTCATTTTTTGGAAATATATACTTGGAAAAACACGCTATACGTAACGTTCCGTTCTCTTCGAGGCATGATACCCCCGATCATTCATTCCAGAACGCAAGCAATAACAGTACCTGCATTCGGTTTTTTCGAAACAGGATACCCCTGATCATTCCTCGTCCCAGTTATGGTAAACAGCCTGGACGTCATCGTCCTCGTCAAGCATATCAAGGATACGCGTCAGGTTCTTCACATCGTCAGGGTCATCCAGCTTCACATAGGTGTCAGGAATCATCGTCACTTCCGCAGAGGCCATCGGAATCCCTTCCTTTTCAAAAGCCTCTCTCACCTCACCCAGAGCGTCGGGATCCGTCGAGATCTCATAGCTGTCCTCTTCCTCCACAAAATCTTCCGCGCCCAGATCAAGCGCCGTCATCATGAATTCATCCGGGTCGGTCTCATAATCTTCTTTGGACACGATGATCTGCCCCATTTTCTGGAACATAAAAGATACACATCCACTGGTACCAATGTTGCCCTTCCCTTTGGAAAAAGCAGCCCGCACATTGGCTGCGGTACGGTTCTTATTATCCGTCAATGTCTCTACAATAATGGCGATGCCGCTCGGTCCATATCCCTCATAAGTATTCTGCACATAATTCACAGAAGAGGCATCGCCAGCCACTTTCTTGATTCCTCGCTCAATCGTATCATTCGGCATGTTGTTGGATTTCGCTTTAGCGATCACATCACGAAGCTTACTGTTGTTGGCCGGGTCTGGTCCGCCTTCTTTGACAGCCACCGCGATCTCACGCCCGATGACGGTAAATATCTTACCTCTCGCCGCATCATTTTTTTCTTTTTTATGCTTAATGTTAGCAAATTTAGAATGTCCAGACATCTCTTATCTCCTCGTTTCTCTATTGATATTCCGTTTGCCCCCTTTCACCAGGAGCACGCTTTTTTACTTTTGTGGTCTTAACCCATCATCGAAAGTTAATGGGATTGCAACCACATTTTTTCAAGTTTATCATTGTTTCTTTATACCGTCAAGTGCTGTCAGACAGCGGATTTTTGTAAATTACAATATACCGGATTCTTCTATACTTTTTACCGCTTTTTTGATCTCTTCCGGCGGCAGCACCAGGGCAAAACGAACATGGCCTTCTCCCAGGCTCCCGAAACTGCTTCCCGGCGTGCAGATGACGCCGGTTCGTTCCATCAGCTCCATTACAAATGCATTGGAGTCATGATATCCTTCCGGCAATGGACCCCAGGCAAACATGGTCCCCTCGCTGTCCGGAATATTCCAGCCGATTTCCCGGAGGCCTCCACACAGAGCATCTCTGCGTTCCTGATACTTCGCGCACTGTTCCTGGATCACGGCGTCATCGGTAGAAAGTGCGGCGATGGCTCCCATCTGCATCGGAAGAAATATCCCATAATCAATCTGCGAGCGAAATCGCCGAAATACCGAAATAATCTCCTTTTTACTGATAACAAAAGACATTCTTGCTCCCGTATAGTTGAAGGATTTGGATAGAGAATAGAACTCCACGCCCACTTCTTTCGCGCCTGGAAATGCAAGAAAGGATTTCCCCTCTTTCCCATCAAAGATGATGTCAGAGTATGCATTATCGTGGATGATCAAAATGTTATTTTCCTCTGCAAATGCGATCAGTTCCTCATAAAAAGAGTCCGGCGCCGTCTTGCAGACCGGGTTGGCCGGATAGGATACCACCATGATCCTGGCCTTCCTGCGCACTTCTTCGGGAATCGCCGCCAAATCGGGAAGATAATGATTCTCAGCTGTCAGAGGATACATCCACTGGTTCGCCTGGGCAATGAAGGCGCCCGTTGAAAAGATGGGATAGCCCGGATTGGGAAGGAGTACCAGATCTCCCGGATTTATCAGGGGCAGTAAAATATGAGCCATGCCTTCGTGAGAGCCTTATAT
>JAJQDO010000006.1 GCA_021202175.1 Clostridiales bacterium
CAGCCGGTTTCAGCTGTTAATCAGCTATGCCCTGGTAGTTTTCGGACAGCCTACCTCAGAACTAAAAAGCAGCCCCTGGGAGATCCAGCTGGAGATCAGCTCCGGGTCAGGCAGTTCCTTTACTGTAGAAACACCTAACACCGCCAGCAGTTGCATATTTTCCAGCCTTGTGATCAGTTTTAATTCTCTGGTCGGCGGATTGAGAGGACGAACGACACCAAAAAAAGCCACGGCCGCCACCACAAAGGCAGTCAGACAGACACCAAGGGTCTGTGTCATATAGCGCTGCATCCGTACCTTTCCTGTATGTACCTGTTGTAAAGATATCACATAAATCCGATAGAGAAACATCATACATGCGGCAAGGACAAACAACAAAAAAGCCCATGTTTTCACCGGAAACTGCAAAAAGCAGCTGCCGGCCAGAATCAGATTGCCGATCAGAAATAATACGATGGTTCCCGCTCTTGTTCTGGTCGCTAAAAAGGTCAGCAGTGTGCTCAGTATCAGAATCGTGACCGTGATTCCCAGGCTGTTGGCTGCTTCTTCGGCAAAAGGATGTGCTATCCGCACATATATCAGGAAAATGACAAGCAACACAACACCGGTGACGATGCCAATCATTGTCATAATTTTCGAACTGGCAAAGAGGAAGAGCAATAATACGACGATAGCAACCAAAAGTATCGTGGCCGGTACGCTGGCTGACAGACGATCTTCCAGAAGAAATCCGGAATCAATATGAAACACCAGGCCGATACTTAAGGCGATGCAAAGCAAGATGTCCCAGATTCTGTTTTTATAATATTGCATCATGCCCGGTTCCTCCTTTCACGATTTCAAAGCATGTTTTCCTACCGCTTCTCGCTCCAAAGATTTCACACTTTCCTTTCCTGCCGTTTCTTTTTCTGAAGATTTCGAAACATGCCTTCATACTGTCTCCCCTCCATAGTATTTCGCGATACATCGTCCTGTATGATTTCTCAAGATTCTTTTCGAGTAAGTCTTCATACTACTTCTTTCCCTATCGCTCCCACATCTGTCGTATAAACAAAACAATGATGGATATCCGCTTCATCTAGCGCGGCAAGTTTCGCCTTCCGGTCAGAAAGCTCACGGCTGTTCAGACCCGCCGGTACAATCTGGTATAATTCCGGACTGCGCTGCTGCCGTTTGATACGCAGCAATTCCTGAATCAGTTCCTCCGTTACCCGGGAGGTACAGAGAATCACATTCGAACTGCGATTCGCCATATTCCCTTCTTCTATCACAATCTGCGCGGCATCAGGATAACCAGCAGGCGGATCTGGTGTGATCACAGAGAAATCCCGGATCAAAGCCAGGTCATCGTCTCTGCCTTTGGGTGTCATTTTCTGAATCTCCCGCTCTTTATTGCAGTAAATGAGAGAATAGGAAGTATGGTATCTGGCAATCTCATCAATCAGGGAAAGGGATGTCTCGATCAAAGCATCATAGATATCCATCAAAACTTCCCGGTCCTTTTCGGCTTGCGCGGCAAAATCCACGATGACCGCAAAATCTGTCTGCCGGTTGCTCTCGTGTATTTTTGTCATATAGTCTAAAGAATGCGCGGACAATTTCCAGTGAATCTGTTTCATGGAGTCACCGGCTTCATATTCCCGGACACCCACATAATCCATTCCGCTCATAACGGTCGTTCGTGTATTGCGGTCCGTTTCCGCGGTAGCGATTTCCCGCAGAGGCAATTCCTCTACCGGAAGAATTCTTGGCTTCACGTAAACTTCAAAATTCTCCTGAATCGATACATTTCTTTTGAAAACGCCAAAGAAATCGTAAATGTCCATATCTTCAATTCCCAGATGGTAGATGCCGATATGGGGCATGTCCATGTCAAATCCAAGATCTGTCCGTTCCATCGGCGCCAGGGTAAAGCAAGTCTGACTTTTGGCATCCTCGCCGCCGAAAAGGTCGGAGATAAACAGATTCGCCGCTACTTTCGGGCTGATGAGATGCGTGCTGTTACGAACGCCCAGACCGACGCTGACACTCCTTCCTCTCTCACATTCTCCATTTTGCATATCCATTTCCACGGGCACATGATTTCGGATGCGGTTCATACAAAGAAACGACAGTAAGAGCATAGCTACAAGAAACAGAATCGGAAAGTATCCGTAAATGGAATTCAGGTAAATCGCCGGAATCAATGTGACCATCAAAACAAGAAGAACCAGGAGTATTCGCGCAATACGATTTTTCATAATAATCCTCCATTCTGCCATAATTCTGTCAATACCTTTAACAGGAATGATTCAGAGTTTTTCGCACGAATCGCTGATTCTACCGTTAATTCAGACGGTACAAATAGAAATGAACTGATAGTTCTCACAGGAATCCTCCATTCTGTTTATTTTTCATTCCGCACAGGCACGACAACAGAGGCAACGATATTTTTGATGATGTCTGCCGCATTTTTCTTTTCCGTTTTTGCCGTATGCGTCAGAGTGATACGATGCCCTAAAACATAAGGTGCCAGATATTTTACGTCGTCAGGGATGACAAAATTTCTTCCCTGATACAGGGCATATGCCTTGGACAAACCATAGAGAGCGATGCTTCCACGAGGAGAGCTGCCGAGCTTGATGTCTGCATGTTCTCTGGTAGCGGCAACAATATTGACGATGTAAGAGACGATGATTTTATTTGCCCATACTCGCTCGCTTAGATCGATCAGCTATAACACTTCGTCAGAGCGAATCACCGGGGAACTGTTTTTCTTCGCCTGTTTGCTGTGCATGACGATATCGACTTCATCGGAAGGTTTCGGACATCCGAGAGAACACATCATCATAAACCGGTCAATCTGCGCTTCCGGCAGCTGATAGGTTCCCAATGACTCGATAGGGTTCTGCGTTGCCAGCACCATGAAAGGAGGCTTCAACGGATATGTCTGAGAATCCACTGTCACCTGGCGCTCCTCCATGATTTCCAGCATGGCGGACTGGGTTTTTGCGGAAGCACGGTTAATCTCATCGGCAAGGACGATATTGCTCATAGCCGCGCCGGGACGAAACTCGAATTCACCGCTTTTCTGATTATAAATAGAGAATCCGGACACGTCAGAAGGCATAACATCCGGCGTAAACTGGATACGCTTGTAATCACAATCGATGGTTTTTGCCAGAGCGGAAACCAGACTGGTCTTGCCGACGCCGGGGATATCTTCAATCAGCACATGACCCCCGGCTAAAAGGCTGAGCACGGTGAGTTCCACCTGTTTTCTCTTTCCGGTAATGACTGTCTCAATATTATCGACGATACCTGCTATCTTT